>JBKDZK010000313.1:0-3394 GCA_047971205.1 Draconibacterium sp. | reverse complement strand
CCGGGCATGTGGCTGCGCGGTTGCGACGAGAATAAAAATGCACTGAAAGGCAAATTTGCCGGTGTGGTGCTGGAAGAGAAAAAGGAAAACGACCGCGATGTACGCCCGGTGAAATATGCCGATTACATTGCCCAATGCAGCGGCCCGCGTGTTTTTCCGTGGCGCGTGATGCTGATTACCGAAAACGATGCAGCGCTGGTGGAATCGACCCTTATTTACCAACTGGCCCCGGAGCAAAAAATAGAAAACACCGATTGGATCAAACCCGGGAAAGTGGCCTGGGACTGGTGGAATGCCAACAACATTTACGGTGTCGATTTTGAATCGGGAGTAAACAACGAAACCTACAGGTATTTCATCGACTTTGCCTCGGAAAACGGCCTCGAATACATTATTTTGGATGAAGGATGGTATCATTTAGGCGATGTGCTGGATGTGGTAGATGAGATCGACATTCAGGAACTGGTGGATTACGGCAAGACAAAAAATGTGGAGATAATCCTTTGGGTGGTATGGAAAACACTGGATGAAAAACTTGTTGAAGCCCTGGATCAATTTCAAGAATGGGGAGTAAAAGGAATCAAAATAGATTTTATGCAGCGCGACGACCAGTGGATGGTTAATTTCTACGAGAAAATTGCCATGGAATGCGCCAAACGGCAGCTGCTGGTCGACTACCACGGGGCTTACAAACCCAGCGGCCTCGACCGCGCTTACCCGAACGTTGTTTCTTACGAAGGCGTAAAAGGGCTTGAAAACGCCAAGTGGTCGAACCTTCCCGATCCGGAACACGATGTTACGCTGCCCTTTATCCGCATGGTAGCCGGCCCAATGGATTTTACCCCCGGTGCGATGATCAACAAAACAAAGAAAAATTTTTCGCAGGTTTTTACCGAACCCATGAGCCAGGGCACCCGTTGCCACCAGCTGGGCATGTACGTGGTGTACGAAAGTCCGCTGCAAATGCTGGCCGACAACCCGTCGAACTACTACCGCGAGCCCGGATGCATGGAATTTCTTTCGGTAGTTCCGTCGGTGTGGGACGATACCAAAGTTCTGGATGCCAGGGTAAACGACTACATTGCCGTTGCCCGCCGTTCGGGCGATAGCTGGTACGTTGGTGCCATGACCGACTGGGACCCGCGCACGCTGGAGCTGAAACTCGATTTCCTGGGTGAAGGCACTTACACCATGAAAGTTTGGAAAGACGGCGTAAACGCTACCAAACATGCGGCCGATTTCGCACAGGAAACCGTGGAAGTAACTTCCGGTTCAACCGTAAAAGTAAATATGGCTCCCGGTGGAGGCTGGGTAGCTATCATTGAAAAGAAATAGCCAAGAGCAAGGAGCGAAGAGGATGGCATCCGTGAGAGACAACTCAGATACGGATGCCATCTTTTTTATGTCGAAATATTTTGAAGGCAAACTTAACAAGGATAATCCTCCTCGTTTGTCGCCAGGGAGAGCGCCGGCACTTCTTATAAACGACAATGTCAGCGGTGCGCCGCACCTTCATTTGGCACCATGATTTTGATCTATACATATTCCGCAGCGCTGCTGCTAAAGAAATCTCATTCATCGAGAAGTGCGTTGCTGATAAAATATTTGTAGTCTGAATATCACATCACAAGAAATGGTGCAGCGCACCGAAACATAATTCATCAAAAAAACAGAACAGCATTTTGTGGGAGGGATACCTTTTTTCGGTGAAAGTAAGTTTTAAAAAATATCCAATTCTCAACGTTGAATGTAAAATATCCAACAAAATCCGGAAAATTGGATATTGGGAATTCTACATTGGATATTCTGTATTAAAAAATAAAATGAATATCCGTTTTTATGCCTAAATGATTTTTAGCACGCGGATTTCGCAGAAAAGCGCGGATTACAGCAGCTTGTTCTCTGAAGAATCTGCGATAATTAGCGTAATCTGCGTGAACTTTTTCTTATTTAGGCAATAATGCGGATATTCATTAAAAATAAAAACAAATCCCGGATAGGAGTATACATCTTAACTCTCATTTCTATTGGTGATTCTCCGGAATCAGGATTGTTTTGTCCGCTGAACCTACATCTCTTTTGTGCGGCACATTTACAACCGGAGATTACTAAGATCTCGTCGTATTACTGTAACCTAAATTTTACATTCATTATTATATTTTTCTCAATCAATTCCGGAATATCAATCGCAGGCATCAGCGAAACCACCCGCTTTGCTTCCTTTTTCAGGGCTTTGTCTAAGACATCGGATTCCCCCTCTTTTGGCGATTGGGGTCCATAGCCAGTAACAACCACCTCGTCGAGTACAACAGCATCCTCGGGCTTATCATCCAAGAATGCAATACTCCCCTTTGCATCCACATGAACAAATACATTCACATCTCCGGTATGATTGCACTCCCGGGGAGCAAGCGGATATTTGATTTTTTGGGCAATAAATTTCCGCATTTCCAACATCGATTTGATTTTATACGACTTTGTCTGAATAATTATTACGCCATCTTTCGCTGCGTCGCCATAAAGCTCTGTTGCTGCCTCATCTTTCAGAACAGAAATGGAAGAAATATCGCCGGGCGAAATAATGTCATTCATTTCTCCTTTGTATTCTTTTCCGTCAAGAATTACGAGGGGAGACTTTCCATTAAAAGATTCCTGTGCTTTTACCGGTACAATGGATACTGCCGGTTCACTGTCTTTTGCATTCTGCTTACCGATACTTTTCGCCCCCGACTTGGTGGTAATAAGTATCACCCCGTTCTTTCCTATTTCCGATCCATAAAGAGCTGTAGCTGATGCTCCTTTCAATACACTTATACTTTCGATGTCATCAGTGTCTAGCTTGTTAGTGTCAGTCACTCTTTTGCCATCGATAAAATACAAAGGGTCACCTGTTTTCAAATTTCCTTTGGTTGTTATTAAAGTGGCCCCGTCTTTCCCTTTTTCGCCAAACAAATTGGTGGCAGCTTCTCCTTTCAGCACATCCATCAACTTAATTTTCTCGCTATCGATCTCGGATAAGTCGCCTTCAAATTTTTTATCGTCAACATATACAAGCGAATTCTTTAACGCCAACGCCGACTTGGTAGAAATAAGAACCACCCCGTTTTTGGCTTTTTCGCCATAAATTGCCTTTGTAGTTGCATCCTTTAACACTGAAACACTTTCAATATCGCTGGCATTTAAGGCGTTAATATCTTTGTATTCTTTGCCATCCACGATAAACAGTGGCGCATTCTTACCCGTAGCCGTTATTTTTAAGTCTTCAGCAGAGCCTGGCTTTAAAGTAACTGAACCATCTTTTGAAAGGGTTCCATTGAAATCGCCGTCAATTTTCAAGCCTGATGTTTGAGTCGCATCACCGGAATCGGGCTTTACATGCTCATACTTCCCCTTC
>JBKDZK010000312.1:0-3042 GCA_047971205.1 Draconibacterium sp. | reverse complement strand
ATTAATGTACTGGATGTAACTATTTTATTTAGTCAAGTCAAGGTTTCGCAACATCAGTGTAGCGACCACACTGGCATGCCAGGTTTTGATTTTAATCCTGAACGAAAGGAAGTTGACGTTGGCAGGGATCTTACCCTCTCTCCGGTCTCTCCCTTCTCCACAGGGAAAGACGATCGGCCGCTACAAGCAACAAAGAACCACAAAGCCTGATTTCAACCACAGGCTAATCGTCCTTCCTTGCTGGCAGGGAAGGAGAAGAGGATGGGTAGAACCACCCAACACTTCATTGTATTAGGCGATTTGAAAGCTAAACCAACTACCCTCTCTCCTGTCTCTCCCTTCTCCAAAGGGAAAGACGATCGGCCGCTACAAGCAACAAAGAACCACAAAGCCTGATTTCAACCACAGGCTAATCGTCTCCCCCATCTGAAGAAAAAGTAAACTTTCGAAGTTTCCGTGTCAATTTATTCTGAGTTCGGCAAACTTTGCTAAACTTTGCATCCTTATTTCGAAGAAACCAATAGACGTGTCAAACCCCACCACAAAAAGTAACTGATTATGATTTACATGGCAGATACGGCTGATATAGCAGCCTTGAAACATCTATATGAGTTCTTTCCGCTGGAAGGAATAACCACCAATCCCACCATTCTGAAACAGGCCGGGCAACCGCTTCCGGTAGCTGTTGACCAGATCAAAGCGATTGTGGGAGACGGGATGATCCACATCCAGGTAATGAGCGAAAATGCCGACGACATTGTGCGCGAAGCCAAGAAATACAAAACGTATTTTGATTTGGGCGACAACTACTACACCAAAATTCCGGTAACACCGCAGGGTTACAAGGCAATGTCGATATTGAAAGACGCCGGAATAAATGTAACCGCCACCGCTATTTTCACACAGCAACAGGCACTGGTAGCGGCCAAAGCGGGGGCCGATTTTGTGGCGCCGTATGTAAGCCGTTTGGACAACATTTCGTCGCACGGAATTGACGTGGTGGGCGACATTGCCAAAAACATTATCGAGTACGAACTCGACACCAAGGTACTGGCGGCCAGCTTCAAAACCGTTGACCAGATTTACCGCGTAAGCATGAAACGCGCGCACTCGGCCACCATCAGCCCGGAGATACTCATGCAGCTGATCAAACACCCGATGACCGACATCAGCGTTAAAACCTGTCTGGAAGACGGCCAGGGCTTGTACGACATCGAGTTTTAAGCGATAGCAAAGCATCGTATTTTTTTATTCAGAACCTCCTGCTTATCTTTCCGCTTCAAAACAAGTAAAATGAAGCGGAAAGTTTATTTTTTATCCACCTGCGATACCTGCCGGCGAATTATGAAAGAAGTGGGAGTTGACGACAGCTTTGAACAGCAGGACATCAAATTCTCGCCCGTAACCGAAGAACAGGTGGAGCATTTCTACCGGTTTACCGGCAGCTACGAAGAGCTGGTAAACAAACGCGCCCGCAAACTGAAAGATGCGCTGGCCGAAGCCCCGGTAAAAACCGACGCCGACTACAAAGCACTGCTGCTAAGCGACTATACTTTTTTGAAACGCCCCGTTTTTGAAATCGACGGCGAACTGTTTATTGGGAACGCAAAAAATACCGTGGAAGCGATAAAAGCAAAAATAACTATTATGTTTGAAAAATGATGTTTCGAACGCAACCTTTTGGATCATATCTTCATCTCTGATAAAAAACAAACCATGAAAAACCGCATTCTTAAGAGCCAAAACAAAATTATTGCTTTTCTTTTATCTGTCCTGGGAATTGGAAGCGCCGGAATCTTCGGAGGATGTAACCCAACTGACGCGCCCGTGGAATACGGATCGCCCAGTGCAACCTTTGTTGTAAAAGGGAAAGTTACCAACGAAGCAGAAGCCGGTATTAAAGGAATAAAAGTAAAAATGGTCAATGATTCAACTGCCACCGATCAAAATGGGCAATACGAAATTGACATCGTGGATTTCCCAACCGACCGTGAATTTCAGATTCAATTTGAAGACATTGACAGCGCAGCCAACGGGAATTACGAAAAAATGGATACCGTTGTGACTTTTGTCGATCCTGTATTCAAAAATCCTGATGGGAACTGGTATGCCGGGGAAACAACCAAAGAGTTTGATATTAAGCTCCGGGAGAAAGAATAGATGGGCACCAATATTTCTATTCGCCAAAAGATTGCACTCGAGCTTTTTCGCCGCTACAAGAAGAATGAGCAACAACTTCACTCCTTAAATTATATATTTTGGGAATGTACGCTGAGGTGTAACCTGGATTGTTTACACTGTGGCAGCGACTGCAAAAAAGAATCGTTGGTAAAAGATATGCCTGTATCGGATTTTATTGCAGCGATTGACGACGTAAGCGAGATCGTAAATCCCAATAAAACGATGATCGTTTTTACGGGCGGGGAACCACTCCTGAGAAAAGACCTGGAGATTTGCGGACAACAACTTTATGAGCGTGGCTTTCCCTGGGGAATCGTTTCAAACGGACTTCAACTCACCGGGCAACGTCTACAGTCGCTGCTGGATTCGGGATTGCGGGCTGCTACCATTAGCCTCGATGGGTTGAATGATTCGCACAACTGGCTAAGAGGCCATAAAAAGAGTTTTGAAAATACTGTAAAAAGTATTGCTCTTTTGTCGAACATCCCCGAGCTGGCTTTTGATGTGGTGACCTGTGTTACTCAAAAGAACTTCGATGAATTACCCAAAATAAAAGAATTACTCATAGAAAACGGGGTAAAACAGTGGCGTTTGTTCACCGTATTTCCGATAGGAAGGGCAAAAGCAAACAGCGAACTGCAGCTACCGCCGCAACAATTTAAACAGCTATTTGACTACATTTCAGCTGAACGAAAAAAGGGCGATCTCAAAATAAATTATGGCTGCGAAGGATTCCTGGGGAGCTATGAAGGCAAAGTCAGGGACAACCTCTTCTTCTGCCGTGCCGGGATTAATGTTGCTTCGGTTTTAATTGACGGCTCCATATCTGCCTGCCCGAACCTGCGCAGTAACTTTATACAA
>JBKDZK010000311.1:0-1727 GCA_047971205.1 Draconibacterium sp. | reverse complement strand
TTCATCAACGATGATGTTTTTCACCCAAATAGGTGAAAATATTTTAATCGGCAAAGCTTTGTAAACATTATTTTTACAGGGCTTGCCGATTTTTACTCTTTTTTACTTGCGGATATAAGGTGGTTAGAAAAATAATCTTTTTTGAAAATCACTTTAGCGATTTTTATCAAAAACAGAACAAAAAGGTTCGCGGAAAAATTCAATATGTTCTTGAATTGATAAAACAAGTTGAACGTGTTCCCGAAAAATTTCTAACGCATTTGACTGGAACTAATGGGCTTTATGAAGTACGTGTGGAATATCAATCGAACATTTATCGAATCTTCTGTTGTTTCGATGAAGGAAAATTGGTTGTATTATTCAACGGATTTCAGAAAAAATCACAGAAAACATCGAAGAAAAAATTGGAGTTAGCTGAAAAATTAAAAAAAGAGTATTTTGAGAGCAAAAACAAATAGTTATGAAAGATTATAAAAACATCAAGACATTTGACGAGTTAATTGAACTTGAGCACGGAAAAATTGGAACAGAAAGTAGAAACAAATACGAGGAAGGTGCTCAATTGTTTATTGTAAGCGAAATGCTTAAAGAAGCTCGAAAAGAAGCTAAACTGACCCAAGAACAATTGGCGGAAAAAGCTGGAACGAAAAAAAGTTATATTTCAAAACTTGAAAATGGAAAAGCAAATATCCAACTTTCAACTTTGATTAGAATTTTTGAACAAGGATTAAACCGAAGAATTGGACTAACATTTATTTAAAAAAACGCACCACATGGGCTATATGTAATGCGGGATTAAACGCTAAATTTAAACTTATGAATTATTAACAAACATATCGGAAAAGTTGATTAAGATGATAAATGGGATAATTGAAAACTCAATCGTTGCTGGAATTATTACGACATTATTAATGTGGTTAGATTGGATTTTATCTCTTGCCCAGGAAAAAGAACGAAGATTACATTACTACGAACATTATCAAAGCTACCCTATCGACACGATTGAAGGAAACCACATTGTCCGAAAAGATTTAGAAAAGCTGAAAATAATTAACCTAAAACAAAACCTGATTGCAATGGGTTTAGGTGTGTTTGTTTCTTTTTTCTTAAAACAAATTTCTCTGGATAGCGGATTAATTTTTATCGGATTTATTTGGGGTATTTTCTTGATAGTTAATACACAGCATATCAGCAACCTGATTTCATATAGATTTAGCAGAAAAGGTATTCACGGAAAAATTTGGATGCACCAACGGACTGGATATTTCATTCAATCGGGAAGATATTTTGCTACTTTCATCTTTTTACTTATTCTGTCGTTATTGATTGAGAACCTATTTTTATATGGGGTGACAATGGCAGCTTTTATGTCATCAATGAGAATGTTGATATGGCTCAAGAAAGTACCGAAAATTGGCAATGAAGATTTGCCACCAAAATAATTTGCAAACAATTGCAGTTATGTAACGAATTCGTTACCTTTGTCTCATGAGAGAAATTGACATTACCGATAATTGTTTGGATTTCATAGATTCTCAAGGACAACGAGTTTCTGATAAGTTTTTTCAATTAATTGAGATTATTGGAGAAGTAAAAATTGTTCATGCAAACTTTGTTAAGAAACTAAAAAACTCTAAGTTCCATGAACTACGAATTAAGGCAGGCAATGAATATCGAGTGTTGATTTTTGCAATTGACCATTTGAATTTTATCGAATGTTCGAAAGC
>JBKDZK010000310.1:0-8627 GCA_047971205.1 Draconibacterium sp. | reverse complement strand
CGTAGACAAAACCATTCACGTAGACAGCCAGGGAGCCACCGAAACCATCAATTTCCTGAAAAATAATGTCAACAAAGACTATGCGATTTTTTACCCGGTAGAGGAATTATTATTAGCGCTTGCCAACAGCAACTTTGAGCAATTCCTTTTCGCGGCGGCCCATTTTGATGATCTTCTGGAAGGAAAAACCAACTATATCCAGGTGGAAAACATTACGGGGCAGTTACAAATGTTTCTGGGGCAGGAATTAACGCTAATAAAAAAAGACCTGGAGCGTACCAACCTCCCGGTGGCAGACAAAGAACTCATCGAACTTTACATCCGCTACTTCGAAGGAGAGGACATTTACAAAACCAACCGTTCAATTCTTGCCTACCGAAAGTCTTATCCCGACACAAAGTACGTTTCATTTCTGGAACTTATCCAGGGTTATGTAGCGCCTTATGCCATGAATTTTTGCCTGGGTTACGGACATGAATTTTTGAGCGGAAACATCAGCCAAAACTTCACCTCACATTTTCAAAGTATGAATTTTGAGCTGGAATGGTTTTTTAACCAGCTTTACCTTTCACTGTTTTTCCAGGGCAGTGTGGGGCAAGTGCGTTCGAAGGTTGACATACCGGTTAAAAAGCACGACCTTATTCACACACCCGACTACAATGTATTCGCCATAAAATACGGGTTAAAAATTGGTAAATCCTGGGTTACAACGCAGCACATTAATTTTTTCTCGTACGTTTCAGTGGGGAATTACCAAATGAAATCCGACAAATCGAACTTTGATATTCCGGATGACGAAACAGCCAATCTGAAACTTACCAGTGTTTTTAGTCCGGGAATCGGCACTGCCTGCGATATTAACCTGAAACGTTTTAAGAGCAAATACAGCGGCAAAAATGTTGGCAAGTGGTTTATCCGTCCCAATGTTTCGTACGACTTCTTTTTAACCGGAAAGGAAAAAGCCAAAGGCGGCAGTTTGTTTGCCGGTATCACCATGGGCATCGGAATTGGCAATTAGTTTTTCAACAAGAGAATCAAAGAGAATCAAAGAGAATCCCTTAAAATTAGTGAAGTAGATAAGACTTTTCCAACTTTGTGTTTATGTTGTACAAACGTTGCCACCTCTTGTCCCATTTCTTCAAAATTGGTGGAGATAACCGTAATTCCGCCGCCCACAATCTGTTTCATAGGCGTATCGTTGTACGAAATGATGCCGACCTGTTTTCCCAGCTCCAGCTGGTTGGTACGGCACGATTTAATCACTTCCACCAAATCAGTATCGCGAATAACAAAATAAGCCTGGCCACTTTTTAGTTGCGAAGAATCGAACCTGCCTACGCGTGAAAATTGAATGGAATGCGTTTTACAAAACGAATGAAGGGCGGGAACCACCTCTACCGGATGCGGTGTGTCTTTTTCGGAATAAATCAAAACCAGCTCGTTGTATTTGCTAAGCTGCCCGGCACCTTCTTCCAGGCATTTCACTACCGACTCACCAAAATCCTGCAACAGGTAGTTCACCTTGTCGTTATCGGGTTTTCCCATGTCGAGCAGCAAAAGCTTGTTTGCATCGATTTTATGCAAAATGGGCTCCATCGACTGGTGATCGATGTTCATCACCACATACATGCTGTAACGCCCCAAACTGCTTTCGATCAGCTGTGCAAATACATCGCGGTTGTAGTGATGAAAAAGCAAATCGACAGAATACGATTCCGGAAGGTTTTGACGTAAGGCCTGGTAAAGTTGTTCTTTAAAGGCACTAAAATCATCGAGCAACACAAAAACCCGGTACGATTCGTTGGCCACAAAATAACCTTTCGTTGGTGCCGACTCAACAATGCTGCGCTGTTTTAAAATGTTGTAAGCTTTAAATACGGTATCGCGCGAAAAACCGCTTTCGCTGCTCAACTGGTTAACCGAAGGAAGCGGGTCTCCCGCCTTTAGTTCCCCCTTCGCTATTGCCTCGGTGATGGAATGAACCAATTGTTGCAACTTGGTTTGCCCTGCCGCTATTTGTGTCGATTGCAGTTTCATGAAAGGTTATAACTCGTTTTTTTCAGAAAAAAGATGGCAGCATTTTTGGCCACCATCTTTTATTTATCCAATGTTTATTTGTAGATCGGACCAAAATTAGCACATGCGCGGTAATCTGATCCCTCTTTGTCTTCACCAAAAGCATTCCAGGCACTCGGACGAAAGATCTGATCTTCATCTACGTTGTGCATACAAACCGGAATCCGTAAAATAGAAGCCAGCGTAATCAGATCGGCACCAATGTGTCCGTAACTGATAGCACCGTGGTTAGCTCCCCAATTGGCCATCACTGAATATACATCTTTGAAAGCACCTTTCCCGGTTAATTTTGGCACAAACCAGGTAGTTGGCCAGGTTGGGTCGGTTCTTTTATCCAATACTTCGTGAATATCATTATCCAGGTCAACCGTATAACCTTCGGCGATTTGCAATACCGGCCCCTGCCCTTTTACCAGGTTCACGCGACTCATGGTAACCGGCATTTCTCCGGTAGTTTTAAACTGGCTCGAGAAACCGCCACCTCTGAAATATCCTTTGCTTCCCGGACAGAATTTTGTATTCTCCAGACAAGCGTTCACATCTTCTTCGGTAACATCCCAGAATGCTTTCATTACTGAATTACCATCCGCATCTTTTTGCTGTCCGGTAGCATCCATGGTAGTTGAACCCGAGTTGATCAGGTGAATTAGACCATCTTTGGCCGTTCCGCTCAGTTCTTTGCCGGTTACACGTTTCACTGCATCGGGGCTCCAGTAGGTACGAACATCCGAGAAAATTTGCGCGGTATTGGTCAGCAGGTGTCCGAACAACATCGGAACAGCATTCAAACTATCGTTTTCGGTAGCAAATACAAAAGCCTCCCGAATTCCGTTCCAGTCAAAAGATGTATTCAGGATCGTTTCTGAAAAGTCACCGTTCGGATAATAATCGGTCCACTGACGTTGCCCCTGGAAACCACCAGCAATCGCGTTATGTCCGTGCGATTCCTCGCCAAAACCGGCTTCCTTCAGTTTGGGATTACCAATCATCAGGTCGCGCATGATCAGGGTCATCTTCACAACCACTTCCCATTCCCAGTCTTTGCGGGCGCGGTCTGATTGTGCTTCCGGTGCGTTGTAGTCGTCGCCTTCGGTAATGTTTTCTTTGGTCCAGGCCATTGCTTTTTCAAACTCTGTCTGGTTATAAATACCTTCGTCCAAACGACGTTTAACTTCCACCATGTCCACAAACTCGGTACGCATTCCGAGGTATTCCTGGAAGAAATCGGCATTTACCATCGAGCCGGCAATCCCCATCGAAGTATATCCCAACGATAGGTATGATTTTCCTTTCATTTGTGCAGCAGCCAAAGCAGCTTTTACAAAGCGAAGGAGTTTTTCACGCACATCTTCCGGGATGGTTTCATCTCCCGAATCCTGCACATTGCGGCCATAAATGCCAAAAGCTGGAAAGCCTTTTTGCGTATAACCAGCCAGTGCTGCTGCCAGGTAAACCGCTCCCGGTCTTTCTGTTCCGTTAAAACCCCAAACTGCTTTCGGAATCAGCGGAGTTGCATCCATTACTTCGGTTCCGTAACACCAGCAGGGTGTAACAGTCAGCGATACTCCAACCCCTTCGCGTTCAAACTTGTCGGCACACAAAGCCGCTTCTGCCACGCCGCCAATGGTAGTGTCAGCAATTACGCACTCTACTTTTTCACCTCCCGGAAAACGAAGGTTTTCTTCGATCAGTCGGGCTGCATTTTTAGCCATGTTCATGGTTTGAACTTCAAGCGACTCGCGTACGCCTCTTTCGCGCCCGTCAATTACCGGACGAATACCCACTTTGGGAAGTCTTCCTATTAATCTGTTTGCCATTTTTGATTATTTATTGATTCAAAATTTCAATATTGACAGGCCTAATATACTGTCCTGTACTGAGCTGCAATTTATCAATTAAAACAGACAGAAAAAATAGTTTTTACAACATGTTTTGTATGTAATTATTGCGAGAGGTTTTTATAAAATGGGACTGCATTAAATAATACCATAAAATGAATTTTCCACATCAATAGAACTCTCTCTCACTTTCGGAAACTACCCTTTTATACACAAATATTCTTGGGACAATTATTCCTAATGGAAGATTGTTGTACGGCGCATAGAACTTTAAATCTATAAACGATGGGAAGATTGCGCCGGTTGCTGTTTTCGATCAATACCCCGGGTTGCACTCTCTGCGTTCGTTTACCCGCGGTTATTATCATTACACCCTTTCAGGGAGTTAATTGAATCAGGGTTTATATTCCCCGCACCTTCGTGTGAATAAAATAATGATTATCCAATTTGATCCCTTATCAGCTTACTGCAAGAAGTTTTATTTGACACTGAAAGTGTCAGATATCAATAACCCGGTGCAAAGCGCCGGGTTAGTAAAAAATCCACTTTTTCGTCCGGCGAAGAAAGTTGTCTCATGACGGTTTGTAATCCCGGACGAAATAATGGTGATCTGGATTAAATGAGAACCATAAAAAAGATGTGTATAATTGGTTGCTACAGGTAGAAGGGACGATTGTGTCAGCCGGACACAATCGCAATCAGGGGGAGTAAATTATTAAAAGATACATCAACCACTCAAAATGTTAGACATCGCGATGATTTTGAATTTTTGTGGTAATTAAACGGATATGCATAAAGTGGAACTAGATAGATTACTAATGTTTGTAGTAGAATCAGGCGCCCAACCGTTATAGTATTGTGTAAGTAAATCCTATAAAATCTTAAGGAAACATAAAATACTCTTACGCTTATCGTAAATTTGTTTACTTGTAAGCCGAAAACAAAAAACAGAACTATGAAACCCGAAAACCTTACTTCTTCTTTTGATCGGATTTTTCTGAAAACCCTTCTCCTCTTCTTTTTTGCCATGATCTTTGGGGCAGCAAAAGCGCAGGTCATTTACGGAAAAATAAGCGACGAAAACGATAAGCCCGTTCCCTATGCCACCATTTTTACCAGCGAAACCAAGGAAGGCACTACCTCCAATATTGATGGGAACTTTCACCTGCAACTCCTCAAAGGGACGTATCATTTTACCATTCGTTCGATGGGTTATCTTCAGCAAAACCGGCAGATCACGCTGGATCGGGACAGCCTCTACCTCCCCATTACCATGCATGTTCAGAAATTTGAATTAAAGGAAGTCAAGATCTTTCCGGAGAAAGAAGACCCGGCATACTTAATCATGCGAAAGGCCATTGCAAAAGCACCTTATTTCCGCGACCGTATCAAACACTACACAGCCGATCTCTACATCAAAAGTAATTTTGAATTTCAGAATATTCCGAAGATTATCAAGCAACAGGAAATGGATGATGGGAAGAAATTTAAAGACTATTTCAAGGAAAATGTGACCTACGTAATTGAGTCGCACAACAAAATAACCTATGATTATCCGAATTCCTACAAGCAGCAGGTAATCAGCAAACGTACTTCGCTGACAGGCATCGACGAACCTCCGATAATGGGATTGATGACCGAAAGCTTTTACCAGGAACGCCCGGCTGACGTGATCTCGCCGCTTGCGCCCATGGCCTTGCGCCATTACGATTTACAGTACGAAGGATTTATTACCGTGGGTGATTTTGATGTTTTCAAAATAAAAGTGACACCCAAGCGTAAAAGCGACGAGTTGGTGGATGGCTACATTTACATCGTTGATCAGCTTTGGTGCATCTACAACATCGACTTTAGTTCTACCATAAAATTTGTGGAATACAGAATTAAACAGCAGTTTGAAAACCTGGGAAACGAAAACTGGCTCCCGGTAACCCATCATCTGACCGGAAGTTTTGGTGCACTTGGCATGCGCGGAAATTTTTACTACGGTGCCTCGGTAAAATACGATTCGATTGTGGACAATTACACCTCGGGTGTTTTACCGGAAGTGGCGGAAATTGATACCGGCAAAGTGGAAACGGTAGTTGAAAAAGAGGAAAATGAAGACCTAAAAAGAATGCAGCGGGAGGTGGAAAGCATCACGCAAAAAGAGCACATGAGCAATGCCGATGTTCGCAAAGTAGCGCGTTTAAACCGGCAGATCACCAAAGAGCAATTCAAGGAAATGGAAACCACCAACTATTTTCAGAGTTACGACATTGAGGACAAGAAAACCACCGCAAGCCGCGAAGAAGCCTGGGATTCGATCCGAACCATCCCCTTAACACCTGCCGAGGTACAGAGCTACCAAATGGCTGATTCGATCCAGGCCCTGCACAACATGAGCCGGGATACTTCAGATGTAGATTCCAAAGCCAAAAACAAGTTTGTAAAAACCCTTCTGGCCGGTAGTTTCGATTTAAGCCCCGATTCCCTGATACGCTTCCGATACCGGGGATTACTCGATCCCGGCAACTTTGATTACAACGCCGTGGATGGCTACAAATTCATGCAATACATGCGTTTAAGTTACAACCCGGATACGGCCAAATTTCTGAATTTTGAAGGTCAACTAGGATATGCCTTTAACCGAAAAACCCTGCTTGGAAACTTCAACACCAGCTTTATCAATGTGTTTGGTAAAATGAATCGCGTCGATTTGTCTGTTGGAAAAGAAAGCCGCGATTTCAAAGGGACAAATGGAATCACCCCTATAGTAAACGCGGTGAGTACCTTCTTTTTTGCCGAAAACTACATGCGGTTGTACGAAACTTCTTTTGTTTCGATGAATATTAGTCAACGACTTCAGAAAAATCTGACATTACGTGCCAACGCGGCCTACAATCATTTTTACCCGCTTACCAATCATGCCTCTTTCCCTTTGAGTGATAAAAAACACTATGCACCCAATATCCCCAAAGGTTATGAAGCTGACAGTCCGTTTTTAAGTGAACAGCAAAGTTTTTCGTACGCTGCCGGAGCCACCTACCGGAAGCGTATTCGAAAGCCCTGGGCACAACAATCACCCTTTCTGTTTATGAGTGACTTTTACCGCTTCGACCTGAATTTCCAACAGGGAGTAAAAGATATATTTTCCTCAGGAGCTGATTTTAGCCGGATCGATTTTCGTTTTCAACACCAGGCAAACCTGTCTATTAGCACAGGGATTGACTGGAGCGTGAATGCCGGTTACTTTTTCAATGCCGACCAGTTGCATTTTTCGCAATTCAAGCATTTTAACACATCCAACATTCCGGTTAGCATGAAATCGTTCTCCGGAATGCTGCAATTGATCGACGATTACGAATACAGTACCAATAAAAGCTATGTTAATGCTTCTTTTGAACTGCGTTCGGAATACCTACTGCTACGTTATTTGTCGCTGGTTAACAGAAAGGCCTGGAGCGAAAGCCTGCATTTTAATTACCTGACAACTCCCGCATTGCATAATTATTGGGAACTTGGATACAGTTTGAATAACCTGTTTTTTGTGGGAAATCTGGGAGTTTTTACCGGGTTCGAAGGAGGAGAATTTAAAAACGTAGGTTTTAAATTCTCCCTCTCCTTAACCGATTAAACGAGTGACTAATTTCTGGTTGCATTTAAACCATCGCGGGCTTCCTGGTTTTCAGGATCAAGTTCCAGCGCTTTTTTGTACCAGAAACGCGCCACGTTCATGTTTCCTTCATCAAAAGCCTTTTTAGCGGTGGCAATGAGTTGAAGCACGCGATCAGCCGATCTTCCCTGCAAACGCTCCTGAACCAGCCGTTCAATTTCGGTCAACTGGTCTTTCGGGTATTGTTCGTTTGGTTTCTGGCTCAGTGCCTGGTTGTACCATCCACGCGCAACGGCCAATTCAGCATCCCGGAAATTGTTGTCGGCCAAGTCGATAAAACGCTGGTATTCGCGGTCGCGCTGACTGGTCATCATGCCGTTTAACAAGCGGTTGATTTCATCGATTCGCTGCTGCGGATAAGCCTCTTCCGGTTTCAGATCGATCGCTTTGAAATACCAGGCACGCGACACATTGTACTGCGTATCGTCAAAGAAGGCATCAGCTTTTTGAATCAACTGATCGTAGAGGGCATTTACGCCCGATTCAGCGAGGATCTTTTGTTCGTCGAGCTCTTCCTGCATCCTGGCAATGTTGGCCCGGCGGCGATCTACATCGGCAGCCGCGTTGGCCTCTGCCTGTTTACGCGCTTCAGCCTGTGCCAGCAGTTCATCTATTCTTCTGATCTGCGACTTCGGATATTCTTCGTCGGGTTTTACGCCCAATGCAATTTCGTACTGAACTCTTGCATCAGTATACTTCTGCGTACGGAAAAATCCATCGGCCACCACAATCACATTGCGGTACTTTTCATCCTGCGCGCGCTGTTCCACGATCCGGTCAATTTCTATGATCTTATCTTTCGGATAGACCTCTTCCGGTTTCAGATCAGAAGCTTTCTGGTAATGTTCTTTTGCCGGTGTAAAGCTGTTGGCCGCGAACATCCGGTCACCCTGCTGAATCAGCGTCGCATATTGTTTGTCAAGCGCGTCCTGGGCTGCTTTCGCATCGGCCAGTTCTTTTAAAATAATGCCTATCTCATCAATCCGTTGTTGCGGATAAGCTTCTTCCGGTTTAATATCCAATGCAGCGCGGTACTCCGTCCGCGAGTTATCGTAATT
>JBKDZK010000309.1:0-1653 GCA_047971205.1 Draconibacterium sp. | reverse complement strand
TCCGTTACCATTTCGAACGAAGAAAGGTTGGCCATCTTCAATATTACACTGTTGAATTGCGGTTCAAAACCTTTGTCTCCCGCTTGTACTTTTAATTCGAGTGTGTCTTTATTCGGAATGTTTTTATCGGTACGAATTTTTCGAATACCGGAGATCGCTTCTTTTACATTTTCGAAAGCGGCGAGTAAAGCTTCGTCGTATTTCTCAACTTTTGGTAATTGGCTGATCATGATGCTTTCACCATCTTTTCTTTCGCCTAGCATTTGCCAGATTTCTTCGGTGATAAACGGCATAAACGGATGCATCAGGCGCAGCATCTGGTCGAACAACTCCACCACTTCGTTGTAGGTTTTTGTATCAATCGGCTGTTGATAAGCAGGTTTTACCATTTCCAGCAACCAGCCCGAAAACTCGTCGCGAACCGTTGTGTAAACCGTCATCAATGCTTCTGAAATACGGAACTGATCAAACTGGTTGTTTAAGGTGGCAACCACCTCACCCAGCTTATTGTTAAACCACTCAATGGCGAGTTTAGAGTGTTCCGGCTGTTCTATCTCAGCAGAAACTTCCCAGTTTTTCACCAGGCGGAAAGCATTCCAGATTTTGGTTGCAAAACCGGAGCCCTGTTGCGGCAGGCTCTCGTCAAAAAGCAAGTCGCCACCGGCAGGAGAGCAAAGCAACATGCCTACGCGAACACCGTCGGCACCGTACTTGGCAATCAGGTCGAGCGGGTCGGGTGAGTTACCCAGCGATTTCGACATTTTCCGGCGCTGTGCATCGCGCACCATTCCTGTGAAATATACATTCTTATAGGGTAGTTCATTACGGTACTCGTAACCTGCAATAATCATACGGGCCACCCAGAAGAAAATAATATCAGGCGCTGTTACCAGGTCAGAAGTCGGGTAATAATAATTTACCTCTTCGTTTTCGGGATCGCGGATGCCATCGAAAACAGAGATGGGCCACAACCAGCTTGAGAACCAGGTATCCAGTGCATCTTCATCCTGTTTCAGGTCGGCAGCTGTTAAGCTTTCATTTCCCGATCTTTCCCGAGCCAGTTTCAGTGCTTCTTCTGCAGTTTCTGCGCAAACAAAAGTTCCGTCGGGCAGATAATACACCGGAATCTGGTGTCCCCACCACAACTGGCGGCTGATACACCAATCCTTGATGTTGCCCATCCAGTGTTTGTATATGTTTTTGAATTTGGCCGGATGGAACTGGATGTTGTCGTTCATCACATTCTCTAATGCCGGTTTTACCAGCTCGTCCATTTTCAGGAACCATTGTGCCGACAGTTTGGGTTCGATGATCACATCGGTCCGTTCCGAGAAACCTACTTTATTGGTATAGTCTTCAACTTTAGCCAGATTACCGGCTTTCTCCAATTCCGGAATAATGATGTTACGAACATCGAAGCGATCCTGGCCGATAAACATTTCGGCTTTTTCGCTTAAGGTGCCGTCGTCGTTAAAAATATCGATCGAAGGCAGGTTGTGTTTCAACCCGATTTCGTAGTCGTTAATATCGTGTGCCGGTGTAATTTTTAAACATCCGGTACCAAACTCCATGTCTACGTATTCATCCTGAATAATCGGGATTGAGCGGTTCAAAAGCGGTACTAAAACGCGTTTTCCTTTGAGGTGCGAAAAA
>JBKDZK010000308.1:0-19865 GCA_047971205.1 Draconibacterium sp. | reverse complement strand
TTATTTCTTATTTTCTAGCTTTTTTAAAATTCATATTTGTATATAAAGGGTAGCTTCCAGGAAGGGAAAGACGATTAGCTTCCAAAATGATGAAGGCTTGCGAAGTATAGATCTTACTTTGCTTTTAAGCTACGGCCAATCATCCCTGCCTACCGCGCGCAGGCTTCCTTGCTTACAGGGAAGGATAAGAGGATGGGTCCAAATAATAATTGAAGTGATAGACTGGCTTTCAACAAAAAAGGCTGACCTGGCAAGTCAACCTTTCCTGTTTGTATTTCCCGGATGTTTTTACCCTGCATGTTGGCGGGGAGCTTTCCGGTCTCCGAAGCCATTGTCGCGTTTATCCATCATCCGGCCTTTCATGGCATCAAACTTTAGCAACTGCTCTTCGGTAAGCAGCGAGCGGATTTGCTGGTGTTGTTTGGCCATAATTTTCTGAATCTCGGCTTTTACCCCCGTCATTTTGTCGATGTTGCTGTAAATGGCATTCAGATCAGCTTTGTCGGCAGTGGTTAATGTTTGCTGACGGGCTTCCAGTTCGCCCAGTTCATTGCGAAGCGGTTTTACCTGTTTGGCTGTTTCCAAACGAATGGCTTTCACCTGTTCCTGTTGTTCTTCGGTAAAGAAATGATTCATGCGTTCGGCCATGCGTTCGTGGCGCGGCATCAATGCTTCGCGCTGTGTACGTTCACCTCTTTTGCCTTCCGGCTTTTGTTGTGCAATTGCCATTGACGATACGGCCAGTACCGTGATCAGTGTCAATGTTAAGAATCTGATTTTCATAGCTTTTATTTTAAATGATTGAATTCAACCCTTTGGACATGCATTTACTTTTTCGGTTTAATTCCGGCGATAAAATTTTAGAGGATTTATTTTGACGAGCCGACTAATCTGCTGACTGACAGTGTTTGTTGAAGAGGTGGAAGCGGGATCGCACCGCAAGGTTTTAATATAAATTAACGTAATGGAAATCGGATTTGGTTAACTTATTTGAGGTAAGAATTGTTACTTTTGACGTTCAATGTTGAGTTGTAACTCAAATTATTTCAGAAAGGAAGGAAAAAATGAAGAAGAAAATTTGGATAGGAGTGTTGCTGGTCGTGGTGATGGGTGCCATGGTTTTGGGCTTCACCCGCGACGAGAAAAATTTTGAAATTGCCAAGAACCTGGATATCTACCATACCCTTTTCAGGGAACTGAACATGTTTTATGTGGATGATATCGACCCCGATAAACTGGTAAAAACCAGTATCGACGATATGTTGATGTCGCTGGATCCTTATACTAACTATATTTCGGAAGACCAGATCGAGGATTTTCGGTTTATGACTACCGGGGAATACGCTGGAATTGGGGCTTTAATCGGACAGCAGAACGGTAAAATCGTTATCTCGGAGCCTTACGAAGGTTTTCCGGCGCAAAAATCAGGGTTAAAAGCCGGTGACATTATTCTCGAAGTTTCGGGAAAAGAGACCAAGGAAATGAATACCGAAGACGTAAGTAATTTATTGAAAGGCCCGGCCAATCAGCCGGTGACAATCAAGTTGCAGCGCCCTGGAGATAAAAAGCCTTTTACGGTTGACGTGGTACGCGAAAAAATATCGATTAACGCAGTGCCTTATTACGGAATGCTGGATAATCGTACCGGCTATATTCGGCTTACGCAGTTTACCGCCGATTGCAGCAAAGATGTTCAGAAAGCTTTTCTTGAGCTGAAAAAGAACAATCCCGATGCTTTGGTGCTCGATCTTCGCGGAAACCCCGGAGGCTTGCTGATGGAAGCGGTGAACATTGTTAACTTTTTTGTGCCCAAGGGCGAGGAAATTGTTAGCACCCGCGGAAAGGTAAAACAGTGGGACAAAACCTACAGCGCGACTTCTGCGCCGCTTGATACTACCATTAAAATTGCAGTGCTGGTTAACCGCGGCTCGGCTTCCGCTTCGGAAATTGTAGCTGGCGCTATTCAGGACCTCGACCGTGGTATTGTGGTAGGTACCCGCACTTTTGGAAAAGGCCTAGTGCAAACCACCCGCGACCTGAGTTACAACACCAAACTGAAAGTGACCACCGCAAAATACTATATTCCGAGCGGGCGTTGTATCCAGGCGCTCGATTACTCGCACCGGAACGAAGATGGCAGTGTGGGCCACATTCCTGATTCGCTGATTACCGAATTCAGCACCAAGCACGGCCGCAAGGTTTTTGACGGCGGAGGTGTGGTACCCGATCTGAAAATTGAAGGCGACCAGCTAAGTACACTGGCCATTGAACTGGTTACCCGTTTCAAGGTGTTTGATTTTGCTACCAAATATTCGAACGAGAATGCGTCGATCCCTCAACCCGAAGACTTTGTGATCAACGACGATATTTACAATCAGTTTGTGGACTATGTGGAAAACAGCGATTTTAAATACGATTCTGAATCGCAGGAAGAATTTAAAACGCTGATGGAAACGGCAAAAAGAGAAAAATACTACGGTTTGGCAGAGGCGGAATTTGAAGCGCTGAAAGCAAAACTGGAGCCCAATCTGGATAAAGACCTGAAAGAGTTCAGGAAAGAAATAAGCGAGTTGCTCGAAGACGAGATTGTTTCGCGCTACTACTACCAGAAAGGGGCCATTCGTGCAGCCATTAACGATGACGACGGTATCAAAAAAGCCGTGGATGCCCTTCATTCTGAAACCGCTTACGCAGGCTACTTTGCCCCGGGAACGATCATTACCAGGAACTAATTTTTTGAATAAGAAAAGAGAAGGAGGTCGGGAGGCCTCCTTTTTTGCTTGCAACCATTTCGAAGTTTAGCTGTTAGGAAATAAGCGGCCAATTCAACTGATTCCCCTGAATTTATTAATTTACGGAAGAATAACAGGATGTTTATTTCTGTTGCTGAAGACAAATCAAAATCATCTTGCCATGCAAAAACTGAAAAAATTCATCGTTCCCTTTTTGTTGTTTACCTCGGCGGTATTTGTAAAGTACTTTCTTGAAAAATATGAATTGGTGGATGATCAATGGTTCCGTTTTTTTGATAAAACCGGTTCCATTTTAATGATCGTCAGCGTTGCCTGGCTGATAATCGTTTTTCTTAGAGCCAGCAAGCGCGCGTTTCTGGAAAAGTATGATACCTCGAAAACAGATAACCTGCGGTCGCGGAAATTTCATACGCAGTTCAATATTATGGAGAGCATCATTATCGCGTTGGTGGTGATCATTGCCATTGGGAGTATTCTGATGTTGTTTGATGAGGTGAAGCGTTTGGGCATAAGTCTTTTTGCTTCGGCGGGTGTGGCCGGTATTATTATTGGTTTTGCCGCTCAAAAGCTGATTGGTGCTGTGCTGGCCGGTCTTCAGATTGCGATTACACAACCCATCCGGCTCGACGATGTGGTGGTGATAGAAGGAGAATGGGGGAGGATTGAAGAGATCACCCTGACCTATGTGGTGGTACACATTTGGGACCAGCGGCGGCTGATTGTCCCTTCCACCTATTTTTTTGAAAAGCCTTTTCAGAACTGGACACGCACCTCGGCCGAAATCCTGGGAACGGTTTTTATTTATACCGACTACCGGGTATCGTTTGAGGCGCTTCGAAACGAATTAACCCGCTTGCTGGAATCAACTCCGCTTTGGAATAAAAAAGTAAATGTGCTGCAGGTAACCGATGCCAAAACAAACGGAGTGGAAGTTCGCGCACTGATGAGTGCAAAAGACTCGTCAACAGCCTGGGATTTGCGGGTTTTTATCCGCGAGAAACTGATTGAGTTTCTTCAGAAAAATTACCCTGAAAGCCTGCCACGAACCCGGATTCAGCTTGAAGACAATACCACCGGAAAATCACAAAGCAAAAATTAAAACCTCCGTACCAGTTACTCAATACTAAAATTAATTTTGAAAATGAAAATCTATTTTGCCGGATCGATCCGGGGAGGCCGCGAAGATGCCGCCTTGTATCTGCAGATCATTGAACACCTGAAAAATTACGGGGAAGTGCTGACCGAACATGTGGGGGATCCATCTCTGACGAGCGCCGGAGATGATGGCCCTACCGACGGGTATATTCATGACCGGGACGTGGAGTGGCTGTTGCAATCGGATGTGCTGGTGGCAGAAGTGACGGCCGTTTCGATGGGCGTTGGGTACGAAATCGGGCGCGCAGTGGCAGTGGGCAAAAAAGTGTTGTGCCTTTTTCGCCCGGATACCGGAAAAAATCTGTCGGCGATGGTCGCCGGTTGTTCCGGAATTAAGCTGGTGCAATACACTTCGCTTTCCGAGGCCCAATCAGCCATTGATCAGTTCTGGGAAGAAAGTGCCTGATTAAAACCAGCCTTGTTACATGGCTGAAAACTTGGCGATCCATCCATCGCTTCTCGGGGTGAGGTTTTCGTTCATCCCGGGTCCGATTACGACAAATCCGCCATCTTTTGTATTGAGTATTTTGCTGGCCCTGGCGTACTTCATGTCGAGTAAAAGTTCGTTTAGTACCTGGCCGTCTCCATCTATTTCCATCAGCCAGGGGCCAATGGTTCCCGTAAATGATGTGACTTTGGTTCCTGCAACAATAAAATGACCGTCGGGGCGAATGGCAATGGCATTTCCTCCTTCCGAACCTTCGGCGTCGAAATTCTTTGACCATTTTACTTTGCCGTTGCAGTCCACTTTCTTCAGAATGAGGTCGAAGTCAAAAATCGGGTATTCGTCGTTGATGTCGTTCAAACAATTGCCGCCCCAGCCAACCAGCATAAAGCAACTGTCGGGGGAGCAGCAAACACATTCGGTCCATTCTTTGCTTTTGAGGGCTTCCATGCGGTTTGTCCAGGTTACGTTTCCTTCGCTGTCGGTCCGGATCACGATCATATCGCAATCGTTTTTTGATTTTCCGGCCACTTGCCCGCCCAGAACAAAACCCCCGTCAGGCAGCTGTTTAACAGTCGAAAAACAACCGTTTGAGGTTTCATTAAAGGTTTTTTCCCATTTTATTTCGCCGTCCGCATTTAACTTTGCCAGCCATAGTTGAGCGTGGTCAGCGTCGGTGCCTTTGGCTCCTGCCACCACCCATTCATTTTCGTTAATAACCGCCAGATCGGTACCTTTGTAGTACATTCCGTTCAATGTAGTCCGTGTTATTTCATTCCCACTTTTGTCGGTTTTCAGAATAAGAACCTGCGATTGATTGTTCGGATTTTTTTGGGCGAGAATGATCAGCTTGTCTTCTCCGGCACTTACTATTTTCCCGGGAAGTTCACTTTCATCCGATTCATAGATCCGGCTCCAGATGAGATCGCCTGCTTCGCTGTAAAACAGGAGACTCAGTTTTGAGGTATTGCCGCCAACCGCCCCCAACACCGCGAAGCCACCTAAAGGGATTTCAGTTACATCTGCAAAATAGTCTTGTTTTGGGTTACCGGATACTTTTTCCCATTCGGCATTCCAGGTTTGCGCTGTTGTGCAAAATGCAGTTAAAACAAGCGCCAGTAGTAGAGAGAATAATGGTTTCATCAGTCAAGCTATTGGTTTTAACTGTATTGATTTGTTGCTTATACGGTTTTGGAAAAAACAAGTTATGTTCAGTGAGTGATAAAAATGAATAAAGAGCCGTCTGCCGGGGTTTAACCATTATAAATGTTAAAGAGCGATGATGGTTTGTTGAATGGGCGAAATGATCCTTTGGAATATTTTGCCAGGTATCCGAACAGGTTCCCTGTCCTACATATTAAAGACCGGAAAGTTTTGGGGCAATCGGGGATGATGAATTTTGAAAACATTTTTACCAAGGCCTACGAAAACGGTCTGGAGGCCTTTTAAGTGGAGCTGGAAGGCTTGCGTCAGGGAGACAAAACGCAGTTTGACGGGGTAAAAGAATGTTTCGATTACCTTAACAATTCCAGGTTTGTGAAATAGGAAATGGGCGGGAAGAGTTCTTCCCATCAAATGAATTAAGACCAGGGAACACTGACGGCACTTACTCTTCTGACTTTCGGATTTTCTCCGGAATTTTCAGCTGAGAAAAATGTCATCAGTGTTCTTTCTTGCCATAGGGGAGCAGTTATTCATCAATGTTTGTGCTCCTTTGTTTCACTTTTCGCTTTGTCATTTTTTCGTTCGTACTGGCAGCATCCGTGAAGATTCTCGTAAACATCATCCGGTGCTTTGTAGTGCGGAGTATCGTGGCCAACTTTCGCGATAGCTTTTTCAATGCTGTCGGTGTTGGTTTTTTTATCGTCAAAAGTAACCTCCAGTATTTTGGTTTCTTTGTTCCAATCGGCTTTTGACACTCCTTCAACCGCACTGGCCGCTTTCTCGATGCGTTTTTCGCACATCCCGCAATTTCCGTACACTTTGATTTTTTCGGTTTTGTTTCCGGCAAAAACAGCGCCGGCACCCATCATAAACAGGGTTACTAAACTTAAAACTTTTGTTTTCATTCGGTTATATTTTTAATTATTCAACGGTAACTCATGTAACTCGCATAATCATGGCCCTGTGTAATAAAAAGACTTTTTATTATGCTCGTTTCATCTTTTGAAATTTTAATGGTTAATACTCAATTGTTTTAAATGTATTTCACTATTTATCTTTTTCGCAATCGCAAGGCATTTGAAATCACAGAGACAGAGCTAAAGCTCATGGCTGCTGCAGCTATCATGGGGCTGAGTAAAAGCCCGAAAAACGGAAATAAAATTCCGGCGGCGATTGGCACGCCCAAAGCATTGTAAACGAAGGCAAAAAACAGGTTTTGTTTAATATTCTGCATTACTTTATGACTAAGCTCGCGGGCCCTCAGAATACCGTTTAAATCTCCTTTAACAAGGGTAATCTCGGCGCTTTGCATGGCAATGTCGGTACCTGTGCCCATGGCAATACCAATGTTGGCCTGTGTAAGTGCCGGCGCATCGTTTATTCCGTCGCCTGCCATGGCCACTATGTGTCCCAGTTCCTGAAACTCTTTTACTTTTTTGTATTTGTCTTCGGGCAGGCAATCGGCTTCAAAACCGTCGAGGTGCAGCTCTTCGGCAACGGTTTTTGCGGTGTGCTGGTTGTCGCCGGTAAGCATGTACACTTTAATCCCCGCTTTTTGCAATGAATGAATGGCTTTGGCTGACGATTTTTTGATGGAGTCGGCCACGCTAATCAACCCTTCAACTTTATTTTCTACCAACAGGTACATTACCGTTTGTCCGGTTGATTGCCAGTGCTCTGCCACCTTTCTTACCGCTTCGTCCGGAGATGCGCCAAAGTCATCCAGCAGGCGATGGTTTCCCAGCCCAACCTTTTGCTTTTTAAAAATCGCCTGTACTCCTTTCCCGGTGAGTGATTCAAAATTTTCCAGTTTTTCGGGTTGAATGTTCTTTTCTTTGGCTCCTTTTACAATGGCGTCAGCAAGGGGGTGTTCGCTGTTGGCGTCAATGGAGGCTGCCAGCCGAAGTACCTCTTCATCGCTCATCTTTCCAAGCGACCGATAATTTCGCAATGAAGGTTTTCCCTCAGTGATGGTTCCGGTTTTATCGACGATGAGCACGTTTACTTTGTTCATGTCTTCGATGGCGCGCGCATCTTTTACCAGAACCCCGGATTGAGCCATCCTTCCGGAGCCCACCATGATCGACATCGGCGTGGCAAGCCCCAATGCACAGGGGCATGCAACAATCAGCACAGCAATGGCATTTACAAAGGCATACACATAGGCCGGTTCAGGTCCCCAAATGGCCCACACGGCGAAGGTGACAACTGCCACACCCGTTACAATCTGAACAAAATATCTGGCTACCACATCGGCCAGTTTCTGAATGGGGGCTCTCGAACGACCGGCTTCGTTTACCATTTCCACAATTTGCGACAACAAGGTGTCGGCACCCACTTTTTCCGCTTTCATTTCAAAGGCGGTTTTCCCGTTAATGGTTCCGCCGGTCACTTTACTTCCCTCCGATTTGTCGGCCGGAATGGGTTCTCCGGTAATCATGCTTTCGTCGATTACGGCGTTTCCCTCGGTTATGGTTCCGTCAACCGGTACTTTTTCGCCCGGTTTCACTTTTAGCATATCGCCTACCATTACTTCTTCCAAAGGAATTTCGAGCTCTTCTCCATTGCGAATTACACGGGCAACCGGAGGGACCAGCCCAAGCAGTGCTTTTATGGCCGAGTTGGTTTTGTTGTGGGCTCGCAACTCAAGAACCTGTCCGAGCAATACCAATGTTAAAATAACGGCGGCTGCTTCAAAATACACATGTACATTTCCGTCGACATCTTTAAACTGGGCCGGGAAAATTCCCGGAATTAGCATGGCCAGCACGCTGAAAACGTAAGCCGCTCCTACACCGATGGAAATAAGGGTCCACATGTTTGGATTGCGTAGCCGGATAGAGCTCCAGCCACGTTTAAAAAAGTCCCACCCGGAGTAAAAAACAACCGGCGTAGCCAGGATAAATTCTATCCAGTTCCAGACTTTTGCGGATGCGAGTTCATGTAAACGCAAAAAAGGAAGCATTGCTGACATGGCGATTATAAAAACGGGCAGACTAAGGCCCACGGCCAGCCAGAATTTGCAGGCCATTTTTTTATAGGCTTTTTCCTCGTCGCTTATCATTTCTACTTTCATGGGAACCAGGTCCATTCCGCATTTGGGGCAGTTTCCCGGATGATCCTGTTTAACCTCAGGGTGCATGGGGCAGGTGTAAATTGTTTGTTCCCGGCTACCGGCTTGCCGGCTTTCAATTTTTTTCAGATCCATGCCACACACCGGACAACTTCCAGGTTCATGGTACATTTTATCACCTTCGCAATGCATCGGGCAGTAGTACTGTCCTTTGCCTTTTGCCGGTGTTGTTTTGCCATGCTGATGTGTATCGTGGTGATGAGCATGACCGTGCGAACAACAGCCCGGATGCTGCCCTTGTTTTTTCATCCCTTCCTTTTCCTGCGGAACAAGGTGCATGTTGCATACCGGGCAATCGCCTGGCTGGTTATAGGTTTTGTCTCCCTCGCAGTGCATGGGGCAAACATATTTTTCAACTGTATTCATAGTAGATCGCTTTCGTTTGTTTCCGAAGAATTAAGAGATAAGGTGCATTTTTTCATCAAACTCCGGGTTCTTTAAAAATCTGCGAAACCATCATAATGCAGCGGTTACAAACCATATTCTTGATGTTAATCTTCATGAAATATTCCTTTTTAAGCGCGTTGTAAACCTCTTCCGTTTTTCGGTGTTGTATGTAAGCCTTTATTCGTTTCATGATTTGTATGATTTAATGTATCCCTATCTTGAATACAGAAGGCCAAAGTTTCTGCCCTGCAACCAACTTCGTGCTTTGACCTTCGTTCTATTTTTATTTAGCTTTCTTTTTCCGGGCAGTTGGTGATGTTCTGAATTCCGCAACCGGCACAAGATCCGTCTTGATCAAGGTTGCTTTCATCAAAGGAGCAGGCATGCCCGGTAAAAGAAGCGTCTTTGTTAAACAGCAATTTCACTCCCAGTGCCAAAGTCATAATGGCTACCAGGATAATTGTCACGATCAGAATTTTTAAATACATGGTTTACTCCTTCCTTTTATTTGTTTAAATCACCCGGAAGAGGCCGGGCCCCTCCGGTTTTTAGTACTTACTGAAGCGTGTCTTTGTTCTCCCCGCAACTCAGCATCATGTCTCCGAAATACGGATTTCGGATTTCTTTCGTTTCGCTAATCCAGTAAGCGCCTTTGTCATCGAGCGCCATTGGACAATACTGGTAATAAACAGTGTCGTGGTTCAATCCAAACATTTTCAGGCTGATGTAAAAGGCATTGTTGAAGTCTGAAAGCGCCAGTCGTTGCTTGTCGATATCGCTTTCGGATCGGATGTTTTTTACAGAGCCGCTCAGCGTTTTGAGCTGGTCCATCCAGGCCATGTGCGCATCGCCTTTCAGTAGTTTCATGTCAACCGAATTCAGGGCCTCTTCCACTTTTTGAGCCTCCGAACTTACCTTTCCGGCATCGGATTCAACAAATGCATTGTTCATTTTCAGGTAAGCATGCAGCACTGCAGAAAGATGGTTGGTAAACTTCGGATAGGATTCAACCCGTTTTATTTCCGTGTGTTGATCTTTGTTCATGTTCATTCCCCCGTGGTTGTGCCCGCCTGACGAAGCGCCACCCTCAGGATTCATCATGCTTTGTTTTCCGGCAAGCTGGGCTGCCGCGTCGATACTGAAGGTACCGTTGACAGCTATTTCTTCGCCTGACTGCAGGCCGTTTTCAACAACATAACTTTCACCCAGAGCGGGGCCAGGTTCTACCTCACGCATGGTGAAATACACCCCTTGTTCTGTTTCCGATTTCACATATACCAACGAACGCTTTCCGGTCCACATCAGCGCTGTTTTCGGAACCACCATTACATCGGTTTTGGGTAATTGGGCTTCCACTTTTCCGGATACAAACATTTCGGGTTTCAGCTTTAACCCGGGGTTGGATTTTACAACCCGGGCTTTTGCCACGCGGGTTTTAGGATTGATGACCGGGTCGAGGAAATCGATGGTGCCTTCGAAACTTTCGCCCGGAAGCGACTCAACCGTAAAAGTTACTTTGTCGCCTTTTTTTATCCACGGCATGTCCGACTCGTACACGTCAAAAAGTATCCATGCTTTTGAAAGATCGGCAATTTCATAAATGGCCTGACCCTTTTGGATGTAATCGCCGGTATTTACTTTTTTCTGTGTTACATAGCCCGAAACATCGGCCCTTACATCAAAGGTTTCCCGGGTTTTGCCCGAAACCAGGACCTGTTCAATCTGTTGCTCGCTTAACTTCCAGTTGCTGAGCTTTTCTTTGGCAGCTTCAAAAAGCTGGGGTTGCGATGCTTTTATTTTCTGTGCTTCGAGCAGCTCTTCCTGTGCGGTAACGAGCTCAGGCGAATACACCGAGGCGATCACCTGTCCTTTTTTTACATAGTCGCCGGTAAAATTCACCATCAGTTCTTCTATCCTGCCCGGAATGTGTGACGATTGCGAAAACACCAGGCGTTCATCTGCCTGAACCTTGCCATCGAGCCGTATCAATTTGACGGGGTCGGCTGAACCAACCACGGCTGTTTGAACCCTGGCCAGTTGCATGGCCGTTGGCGACATACTGATTGCTGCCGGGTCAATTTCTCCGTTTTGTTCTTCTTCCAGCGGAATTAAATCCATGCCGCACAAGGGGCAGTCGCCGGGTTCGTTTTGCCTGATCTGCGGGTGCATGGAGCAGGTCCAGATGGTTTCTCCGGCAGCCTCTTCGTGGCCGTGTTCATGCTGGTGTTCGTCGGTAGTTTTGGCTTCTGAGCCTCCAAATATTCACCAGCCCAGCAGCAAGCCGGTTGCCAGCGTGGCCAGAATGGTGACGATTGTTTTTTTATTTGTGTTCATCGTTAATATGTTTTTGCCGTGATGTAATTTAGTTTTGCCACTGTAGTCTGGTGTTGGGTTTCCGCCATGGCTTTCTTTTTCTCGTATTGCAACAGTTGTTGTTGCATGCGCAGCACTTCCTCAAAATCTTTCCCCGAATTTCCGTAGGCACTGAACAAAAGATTCAGTGTTTGACCGGTTTCGCTGATCTGCTTGTCGTACAATTCAAGGAGCTCCTGCTGCTGCTGAATCTGGAACCATATCATTTCGTAACCGGAAGTGAGTGAAAGGATGGTTTCCTCTTTCTGGAACGAATAGTTTTCCTGCATCAACTGCGCTTCTTTTTCGGCTGCCTTGTACTTTTTTCTGAAAATCGGAATGCTTACCGAAACCATTGGCATCACTACGTTTTTTCCATTATCAGCCATGTCCATATCGGTTCTTTTGCCAAGAATGGCATAATCGATCCCGACACCCAGTTTGGGCAGTCCATCCAGCCGGGCGGCTGTTTCAGAAGCTTCGCTGGCCTGCATTTTTGCGTCCAAAGCCTTCAGCATCGGATTTTCGGTCAGTAATGAGTCCTTTCTGAAATTCGCGGGAACGATTTCAATTGGCAGCGAATCGGTAAGTGTCACTGCTTTGTCTTGTTCCCGGTTAAGCAGTTTGTTAAAAGCTGCCAGCAATGGTTTTTCTTTCATCTCGAGGATGGAAAGGCTGGTTTGAGCATCTTTCAGCATAATGTCCACCCGCAATACATCGGTCATTGGCGAAAGGCCGTTTTTGAACTTGGTGTTGGCAATGGTTTTATACGACTCAAGGATGCCGATGTTTTCCTGCTCAATTTCTTTTAAGCGGTTCAGCTCATACAAGGGGTAGTAAGCTGCAGCCACTTCGTAGAACAATTGATTCCGGGCATCCAGGAAAGACTGGTATTTTGCGTCGGCCATCAGCGAAGCCGCATCGGCTTTTGCTTCGAGTGTACCAAACCACGGAAACATCTGGCTGAGCGAGAACTTGGCGCGTTGCGGCCCCACGCGTGTTTCCACCGGCGATACAAAATAGCCAAACGAAAAGGTGGGATCGGGTAACGAACTTACCTGCGGAACTTTTTGCAGGGCGGCTTCAAAGTCCTTGTATTTGGCCTGTAAACCAGGGTTATTGGCAGCAGCCATTTCAAGGTAGCTGTTCAGTGTCTGTGCCTGCACAGCGCTAAAGGCTGAAACAAACAGGATTATTAATGTGATTATCTTCTTCATGACTGACTCTTTTTTAGTTTTCGCTCTTCGCGATAGCTGTACAGCACCGGTACAATGAAATAAGTGATGGCAGCAAAAATCATCCCTCCGAACGCCGGAATCGCCATCGGAATCATAATGTCGGCACCGCGGCCGGTGGAAGTTAAAATCGGCAGCAAGGCAATGATTGTAGTTCCCGAGGTCATTACCGCGGGTTTAATCCTTCGTTGCCCGGCCTCCACTACCGCTGCCCTGATTCCTTTCCAGGTGTCGGGGCGGTTTCGGGCAAAACTCTGGTCGAGGTAAGTCCCCATCAGCACGCCGTCGTCGGTGGCAATACCAAACAATGCGATGAACCCTACCCATACGGCCACACTGAGGTTGATGGTGTGCATCTGGAACAATTCACGCATGTTGGTTCCCAGGATCGAAAAATTAACAAACCATTCCTGTCCGTAGAGCCAAAGCATCATAAACCCACCGCTAAACGCCATGGCAATTCCGGTGAATATCATCAGCGAAGTGGTGACCGATTTGAACTGGAAATAGAGAATCAGGAAAACAATGACCAGCACCAGCGGTACGATAATCGACAGCCGTTTTTCGGCGCGTACCTGGTTTTCGTAACTCCCTGAAAATTTGTAGCTCACACCGGCCGGAACGGTGAGTTCCCCGGAATCGATTTTTGACTGGATCACATTCCGGGCATCGTTAACCACGGTAACTTCCGAAAAACCTTCGCTTTTATCAAAAAGAACATAGCCCACAAGAAAAGTCTCTTCGCTTTTGATGGCTTGCGGCCCGCGCTGGTATTCAAAGTTTACCAGCTGGCTCAACGGAATTTGTGCCCCGGTGGGTGTTTGCATCAGAATTTTTCCGAGCGCTTCCGGGTCGTCGCGTAACTCGCGCGGGTAGCGTACCCTTACCGGGAAACGTTCGCGTCCTTCCACTGTTGATGTGATTTTCATGCCACCAACAGCGGTTTCTATCGTTTGCTGCACATCTTCCACATTCAATCCGTAGCGCGAGATTTTATCCCGGTCAATATTGAACAGAAGATAGGGTTTACCCACAATCCGGTCGGCAAAAACTGCCTGTGCTTTTACCGAAGGAACGGTTTTGAGTATCTCTTCCAGCTTTATTCCAAAGTCTTCAATTGTCTGCAAATCGGGCCCGTACACTTTAATTCCCATGGGGGCGCGCATCCCGGTTTGCAACATCACCAAACGGGTTTCAATGGGCTGTAGTTTGGGAGCCGAAGTAACGCCCGGAATTTTGGAAACACGTACAATCTCGTCCCAAATATCGTCGGGTGACTGGATGTTTTCACGCCAGTTGCGGAAATAATTTCCATGTTCGTCGGGAATTAGATCCTTTTGAGAAATACCCTGTTCCAGGGCTTCCTGGTTCGAAAGTTTGTTCCCGGAAGTCAGAATGAAACGCCCTTCATGATCGGTTTTGAAGCGTACGCGGTGGCCGCGTTCATTGAGCATGTACTCCGGTTTGTAGTTGATCACATTTTCATACATGGAAATGGGAGCCGGGTCAAGTGCCGATTCCACGCGGCCCAACTTTCCGACCGTGAGGTCAACTTCCGGGATATTGGAAATGAGCATGTCGAGCTGACCCAAAACTTCCCTGTTATAAGCAATGCCCGAATGTGGCATTGAAGTGGGCATCAGCAGGAAACTTCCTTCATCCAGTGACGGCATAAATTCCTTACCTATTCCCGGAAATTCATGCGTTAAGGTGGACCAGACACTGGTAGTGCGGATGTTCCATCCAAGTTTGTCAAAACCACGGGCGGCAAATCCAAAAATATTGCTGAAGCCCATCCAGACGGTTACTCCCATAATAATCAGGAAGGTTGGGATGGAAAGAAATGCAACTTTGTGATCGAGACACCAGGTCAGTATTTTTTTGTAGAAATATTCAAGCAATGAAAAAGCCCCCAGGATAATGGTCAGCAATATGGCTACAAACACGACATTCATCACCAGGCTTTTTGTTGGGCCGAGGGGCAACCAGTACCTTGCCAGAAGCCAGGTTACCCCGATCAGAACAATAACTATTTCGATGTATTCCAGCAGCCAGTTCCCGATCTTTTGGATACGATACGGCAGGCTCTTGTTTTCCGGCTCCTGCTTTTTGTCGCTTGTTTGTTCCCGTTTGAATTGTTTGGCTGTTCCGGCTATTCCAAACGCCAGTATCATCAATCCTCCCCAAATCTGTCCGGTTGTCAGCAGAATGATGCCAAGCGGGATGAGGAGGATGTTCACCCATTTTCGGATGATTTTGCTGTTGATGCGGGCTCCAAAAAACCAGTGTGCCAGCGCTGGCATAATAAACAGCGAAACAATCAGCGCCGCAATCAGTGCAAAGGTTTTGGTAAAGGCCAGCGGTATAAATAGTTTTCCTTCGGCGGCCTGCATGGTAAATACCGGTATAAAACTGACAATGGTAGTCGAAACGGCTGTCAGGATAGCGGAACTTACTTCTGTTGAGCCGTTGTAGACTGTAGTGATGAGTTTTTGTCCGGGGGGTGCTTCTTTGGTATGTTTGATTATGTTCTCCGAAAGAATCACCCCGAGATCGACCATGGTTCCGATGGCGATGGCGATACCAGAAAGTGCTACAATGTTGGCATCCACGTTAAAATAGCGCATGGCAATAAACACCATTAAAACGGCGATAGGCAGCAAGCTCGAAATAAGCAGCGATGCTCTCAGGTTGTATACCATGATAATCACCACCAGGATGACAATCAGCACTTCGAGAGAGAGTGCTTCTTCAAGCGTTCCCAGGGTTTCGTAGATCAAACCCGAGCGGTCATAAAAGGGTACAATGGTGAGCTGGCTTTCCACTCCGTCGGGTAGTACTTTTGAAGGCAGCCCCGGTGCGATATCAGCTATTTTTGCTTTTACATTGTTGATGACTTCCAGCGGATTGGCTCCATAACGGGCCACCACTACGCCACCTACCACTTCAGCGCCGTCTTTGTCGAGCGCCCCGCGCCGGTTGGCCGGGCCAAGAGTTACTACTCCAATGTCTTTTATGCGAACCGGAACATTGTCCTGAACTGCCACCACAGCTTTTTCAAGGTCATTTACGTTCTTGATGTAACCCAACCCGCGAACCAGGTATTCTGCCTGGTTGATCTCAATGGTTTTGGCTCCCACATCGCGGTTTGATTTCTGAACCGCCTGCATTACCTTGCTCAGTGGAATGTTATAAGCTTTCAGGGCGTCGGGATTTACATCAACCTGATATTCCTGCACAAACCCGCCGATGGAAGCAACTTCGGAAACGCCTTCGGCAGCGTTGAGCGCATATTTCACAAAGAAATCCTGTACGGTACGTATTTCGTGCATGTCCCATCCTCCGGTGGGATTGCCTGCTTTATCACGGCCTTCGATGGTGTACCAGTAAACCTGGCCAAGTGCAGTTGCATCGGGGCCAAGCGCGGGCTGAACGCTTTCCGGCAATAATCCGGACGGCAATGAATTCAGCTTTTCCAGTATCCGCGACCGCGACCAGTAAAATTCGATATCATCATCAAAAATGATGTAAATACTGGAGAAGCCGAAAATAGACGAGCTTCGGATCGACTTTACGCCCGGAATGCCAAGCAAATAGGTTGTTAGCGGATAGGAGACCTGGTCTTCAATGTCCTGTGGCGAGCGCCCCGCCCATTGAGTAAATACAATCTGTTGGTTTTCCCCAATATCGGGGATGGCATCGACCGGTACCGGGTCGTTGGGTAAAATTTTAGTGTCCCAGCCAAAAGGCGAGGTGATAATCCCCCAGCTAACAAAGAGAATTAACACCAGCATGGTGACCAGTTTGTTTTCAAGAAAAAAACGAATGATTTTATTGAGCATATCCTTTTATCTATGAGATTAATACAATAAAGAATCAGAACTTTGTCGAGACAAAGTCCAGTGTTTATCATAATAATTTCATAAAAGATATACTTGTTGTTCAGCGAGTTTTTCCATCGCCGTGAGCGGTGGCGGAGTTTGGCCGATAAAGGTATGTTCTTCTTCTGTTTCGTAAGGTAGCAGAACTCCGGCTTGCCAGATCAACTGAGCGAAAAGATCAATCTCAGCCGTAACCGGTACCGAGAAAATGGCCGGTGCAGAAAAATCGTCTTTTATCTGGAAGAACCGGGCTTCATCGTTGCAGCAACCGGAATCGCCGCAGCAGGAGTCTGCCTGGTGAAATACCGAAACTGAAACCAGATGACCGCCACAGTAGTGCTTCGACACCATCAAGCCCATTGTGGTAAGCAGGAGCAGTGTCGCAAAAACAATATGTACGATCTTTTTCAGCATTCTTTTTCTAAAACAGTTGTACCCTTTAAATGTTTATTTTTGCCTTTGAGCGATGAGGTGATTGCTTTTTTCAGTTTCGTGCTCATCAATCATAGCAAAGATAAGGCGCCGGAATGGACCTGTTTTTATACAATTTTGGAAAATATTTACAGGATTTTGAGCGAAAGGGAGGCATTTATCGGACACTGTCAAGCGAACGGCGGTCTTTATTTTTCAGTTTTTTAAAATCGCCGGGAGTCATTCCTGTCTCCTTTTTAAATTGAGCGGAAAGATGCGCGGCGCTGCTGTAGCCTGTTTTAAAGGCGATTTCGCTGGTAGTAAGTTCGCCGTACGAGAGTAGTTCTTTTACGCGTTCAATTTTCTGCAGAATGGCAAATTTCTCGATCGTGACCTCTTCGGAAGCTGAAAACAAATGGCTGAGCGATGAATAATCGGCACCAATTTCCCGAACAAGGTATTCCGATAGATTCAGGTTTTGTACCGGGTGTTCTTCCGAATAATGAACCCACTGAATAATGGCGGCTTTTATTTGCTCAAGGGTCTGGCTTTTTTTGTCCTGAAGCAGTTCAAAGCCTTTTACTGTCAAGGCTTCCGAAAGCTGCAAAGTTTGAATTTCCGAAGGCGTCGGGTCAATTTCCACTTCACCCAGTTTGATCGACTGAACCTTGAGCCCTTGTTCTTCCAACACCCCTCTTACCGTTTCAATACAGCGGGGACAAACCATGTTTTTTATGTGCAGAATCATTTCTCAAATTGCTAACAAACATCTAAAGTAACAATTCAAATATGAATTTGATGAAAATATTTTCGGCAGGTGATTCGCAGAATGCCTGGGATAAACTAAAAAGAGCCGGTTCTTCATTTACAAACCGGCTCTTGTGTGAATATGTATAAGCTAATTGGATCAATACCGTGACATCATGGCTGAGATACCGCCGCCGATTTCTTCTATTACTTTTTCGCCAATGCTTTTTTTCTCGATTGGCAATGGAAGAATGTTGATATTACGGAAACCGGCTGCTGCTGCATGACGTTGCAAAGAGGTGTGGCCTCCCGAGATGTTCATGACTTCTGGGCAGCCTGCACCAATAAGTGTGCGTACTGCCTGATGGCCTTTTTTACCGGTTTCATCGTAAACCAGAATGGCGATATCTTTTGGAATTCTGTCGAGATTGGGTTGTAGCATTTCGAGCGGCAAATGATGAGCGCCGTTCATGTTGCTTTTTTGGTGGGCAAACACATCGCGGATGTCAAGTACGATCAGCCGTTCTTTTGTTTCGAGGTAGGCATCAAGTTCGGAAGCCAGTATGCTTGGCCCGTAACCCGACATCTTGTTTTCGGCAGCATAAGCAGCCATGTTCATGCATCGTTGGCAATGCCGATTAGCGGAGAATACGCAAAATCAACATCTGCAAGATCGCCCACTGTAAGTTTGCCCGCACAGGCCGTTGCAATCACGTCCAGCCGTTTCTGTGTGAATACCAACACCAAAGGCAAGCAGCTCGCGGGTCAGAAATCCGGCGGTTTCGGCTTCCATCAAGGGCATTACATGCTGCATTTTTTCCACCACATGAACTTTTAGCCCTCTTTTTACCAGTGCTTCTACCATTTCGAGGCCGATAAAACCGCCACCCACAACGACCGCTGTTTTTGGATTGTTGTTTTTCAGGTGATTGTCAATGCTTTCAACCAATGTGTTAACGTGCACCTCTACCTGGTACTGTTCGTTAAAACTTTCGGGGCTTTGCAGAATCAGCTTCGAGCGGCTGTCGATGTCGCCTGCAATGTAGTAGGGCAGGCCACAATTGGCGAACGAAACATCAGGACCTGCTTCCAGCATGGTTATTTGTGTATCGGGTGATAAACGGCGGGCTTTGGCTGCGGCAGTTGCTCCTGCGGCAACCCCTCCAATAATCAATAGCTTTTCCATATTCCTGTTTTATGACTGTCTGTAAAAATAAATTATCGACATATCTATATGTTTCGATGCGAAAGTAGGTAAGTTTTCAGAAGTACGGAGCGATTCTTTTTGAATGTTAACTTATTGTTTAGGCATTGAAACTGCCTGATACCGATCAATTCTGAAAAATACTTTTTACTCTTTAAAAAGTCGTTTAGGGGCACAAGTATTTTTAAGGAAGGGATCAGCCCGGGACCGGGAGATGCCTTTGATGAGCAGCGGATTACGATTTCGCAGGAATTTGATTTTCCGCTTACCACGTCGTACCGCTTAAAAGGCCTGTCGCAGGAAGTGGAGGCGGTTGCCTTGCTGGTAAAAGCCCGGGAAAACGAGATCAAAGCGGAAGTAAAAAGTAAAAGCATATAACATGAAGAATATTTATCCTTAGCAGTTCTCGTGGGATTGGCCACGATATTGTTTTCCTAGCTCTGTATCTAAATTATATGTTTCGTTTGAAAGGGACATAGAGTGAAATGAGAATAAAACGAAACTTGGTAAAAAGCCGGACTCGTGTTTGGAATTAGGAAAGAATTTAAGAACAATGTTGTTGGGTGTTGCTCGCTTGTTGATGAGGTTTTGAAAAATGATTGCTATAAAATATCCAATGATTTGATTATTGATTTGCTCGTATAATCTTTTGGGGAGAGGTAGAAGTAGGGGGAGTTAACTGCTAAGGGTACTCGTTTTTCTAGAACCTTATTTTTATTGTTTGTCACTTTCTTCCTAATGATTCTTATATGTTATGATTAATATGATGGTCGGAAACAGGTTTGTTTGAGGAGAAGACTTAGAAAAATCAAAAGTAGTTGAAACGCAATGGTGGTCTCGTCTATATATTTTATTTTGTATGTTTTGTGGGCTTGCTGGTTTCTTTTTTCGTTTAATTCTTTGTTTTACTTTGCTTTTCTTTGTTTCTTTGATTAATCTTGTGGAATAATAAAATATCTAACTTAACAAAAATGAAAATAATCCTTAATATTTCTGTG
>JBKDZK010000307.1:0-2625 GCA_047971205.1 Draconibacterium sp. | reverse complement strand
TGAATAATTGCAACTTTATTTTGTTTGCATATCTTTTTATTTTTATTTACTAATTGCCCTTTTTACTTTTTAGGAAATCCTGAATGCGTTCAATCCATTGGTCAAACAATTGTTTCCTATGAACGATAATAAGAGCAGGTTGCCGTTTTTCTGCAATTATCTCAAGTCCGATTACTGTTTTTCCTGAACCTGGTGGAGAAACAATTACTCCAAAATCTTTTTCACTTGTTTTTTCAAGTGCAATTTCCTGATGGTCTTGTAATTTTATCTCAGATTCAAAATCGATAGAATCCTTTTTTCCACGTTTATCAATTATTTTGAAAGGAATCTTTTCTTTGCTACAGAATTGAACCAATGATGCTGAAAAACCTCGTGGAATCATTACCTCATTTTCTGATTCTTCAATCAACTTGAAGAACTTTTCAGTATTAAAAACGCTTTTCCCAAGGTTCTTCTTGGCTAAATAATCTGAGTTGTAAAAGTTCAATTGTTCCTTCAGAAAACAATTAGCTCCTGACTTAATTGAGTCCTTTTAAGGTAAATTTGATTGTCAACATCGCCGGAATATCCAGCTTATGATTATTTCCAGCTCGTACGGTTTGTTAAACTCCAAATTTGAAGTAAAAACTTCATTAGGTTGAACATCGAATAATTTTTCGTACAGGTTTTTTAGTTCCGAAATAGAAACCTTCTTAATTGATTCTAAAACCTTCCACTGATTTTCAATTGGTTCAAACGTATCTGGATTTATAAAACACGGATTACCATTTGCCAATGATTTCCCTTGGAAAGGAAGTGCAATTAAATTTCCCATTCCTTTGCACGAATGATAATCCTGATTTGGAAACAACCTGTCGAAACTTGGTTCTTTTTCAAAATGCGAAATAATATTTGCGTGTCGTAGTAACTCAAACATTATTTTTCGACTTTGTTGTGCAGGGAAAGCACTTTCGAAGAATACCCACAAATGACCTCCATTGCCAGAACGGGATCGTTCGATGTAAGATGGGATCATAAAAGTTGAACAGGTACTGTGTAGTTTTAAAATCGATTCTTTCCAATTTTGTTTAACAAAATCAACTGCAATGAAAAACGAAGTATTGTATTCAAGCAAGGGATAAATACCACAAGTTTCCTTCCCTGAAAAGTGCGATTCTATTGCAAAATTATTAAATAGTTTCTCGAAATCACGAAATGACGTCTTTGCGGATAAATTCAATTAAGATTGCTTGTTGCTTAGCTTTTCAATTGCTTCAACAATATCCAGTTTTATGAGCTCCCAATATTTACCTTTCAGGCAGATAGGTTCAAAATCATTATCAGCCGTTTCAAAATTGATAAAGTTTTTGAGTATTTCTTGTGGATCGTGTGTGTATGGATAACGCTCTTTGTGCAGTTGAATCATTTGAGAGATTGAATAAGAATCTAACAATTCGTGTAAATCCCAAAAATCTTTTTTCCGTGCCCCACGACTTACAACATCGATCTTCATTGCCGTTATCTCTTCGAGAGTTGCTAACCTAATATTATCAATCTTTAAAGCTGGTCGTATAAAGGGATCGGTATAAAATAAATCAAGCTTGATACAGTCTTCAGCAGAATTACCTATAAAATACGATTTCCCCATCGCAACAGGCATATCAGGTGAATCAACGTATTCAAAATTATCTTTTAAATGTCTGTCAATAGTATCAAAATTTATTGCGCCGTAAGGAGTATCGGTAAACAAATCAATATCAACGGATTCACGATGTCCCAATTGCAAACTTAATGCAGTTCCTCCAACCAGTCGGAAAGGATCGAAGATTTCTTCAGCCATCAACCATGATAAAATATTTCTTAGCTGAGGCTTGACCGTATTATATTGTAATTGGCTGATCATTGCCTATTCATAGATATTTTTCCATGCTTTTTTCCATTAAAGGGGAACGGTTTGAGATTTGAGCCAAGATGGTTTGAACTTCCTTTTTACCATAAAAACGAATTATTTCCAGAATTTCCTGGTCATTGCCCCGCTCGAATGTGCGTCCTATTACACTCGCTTTACTCTTTTCCCAATTTATAGAATTAATATCTGTATCCCAAAATAAAACAGGTCGCAAAAGCTTTAAATTGGGTTGTTTATTCCGCGCTTGTTTTTTCTTATGTTGCTCAATATCGTAATAGGCTTGTAAAACAGAAAAGAAACTTTCATCGATGCCTAAAGCCTCACCAAGTTTTATGGAAAGAGCAGGATTTATACGGCGTTTGCCTTTAGTAATGTCTCCCAAGAGTTGAGGAAATTCGCCAATTGTCAATGCAATACGTCTTTTAGGAAGTTTTCTCTTTTTCAACTCTCTTTCGAGAATAATTCCCGGATGTATACCCTTAAATAATGTGATATTTTCTTCTATGGTGCTCATGATAATTATGTCCATAAATATAAACAAATTTGTTTATATTTAGGTTAGTTCAACACTTAGCCTCTAATCAAGCGTTGCTTGCATACGCTTGGCATTGGAGGCTTTGTTGAACTAAACACTGCTCCTGACTTAACCGGCTGTCAATTAATCATTTTCGAATAGTGTTTTCAATCGGTTTTTGGCTTCCCTTTCAGTGTGTTTTGGGGTAGTGCTGCTGGTTGTG
>JBKDZK010000306.1:0-3415 GCA_047971205.1 Draconibacterium sp. | reverse complement strand
GAAGATCCGTATCGTTTGCCGATTTCCCTTTACTGTTGGCAATCTCCAAATCCAGTTTATGGTCCGAAATGGTTAAAAGTATATTGACAAAAGCATTGTCGGAACCGCCTTTTAGCCCATGTTTAAAACTGTTCTCAACAAAAGGAAGAATAATCATCGGGGCGACCATTTTCTCTTTCTCTTCGCCATTCACCTGCAGGTTAATTTTATGCTGTTCATCGGTTCGCAGGTTTTGAAGTGTGATGTAATTCCGGATCATCTCCATCTCTTTTTCCAGCGGGATAAAATCACGGTCCGAATCGTAAATAATGTGGCGCAGCAAATCGCTTAGCTGAACTATTTTCTCCGGAACTTCTTTTGAGTTTTTTCTGGCCAGGCTGTAAATGCTGTTCAACGAATTAAAAAGAAAATGCGGGTTGATCTGCGAACGAAGTGCTTTCAACTCTGCTTTGTTACGTTCCGTTTCTATTTCCTGCAGGCGGAACCAGCCCCGCGCCAGCCGCAGCAAACTGGTAGCCACCAGATAAACGGCAAAGTAGAGCGAGATGTCCCAAAACCCGTAAAAGGCAATAAAGTAATAGCCTTCAAAAAAATAATCGACCCACTTGTTGAAAAGCACCAGGTAAAAACCGGAGCCCAGGGCAATCAGCGACAAAATCAGCAAAGAATACAAAATATACCTGCCTTTTTCGAGAAAGAACGGAAACAACAGGCGCAGGTTTATATAAACCACGGCCACAATCGGAATATGAAAAATGGCCGCATAAATCAGGTCGATTGTTTTTACCTCGGCTGAAACTTTCAGCACATTCATCAAAACCAGAAACGAAAGGCACCAAAAGAACAGGTGTTGTAAAAACCTGTTTTTTATGATTCGTTTTAACATGCTGCAACTATTTCGTATCAGGTGCTTTCCTGACCAAGCCTACTGACAGGCCATTCCTGAAAGCATCTTCCGAATTTACATATTTTGAAACAAACTTCTGTAATTCCTTTGGTTTGGCAGTGAGGAGTATATTACCATCGCTCTGCTCATGACGAATCCTTATTTTGTTTTCTTTGATAAGATTTTCCAACCAACCTGAGTCGAACCAGTTAAAAGTCAGTGTATCATTTATAATACTCAACTTGGCAAAGGTGTGAGTGGGGACAAGGTGAATTGAAGATAGTCCATCGAATTTTGGCCCTTCTTCTAAATAAAAGTCAAGAAAATACACATCCTGAAGTTTAATAATATGAACGCTAAACTCCGAAGAAACTGTATCGCCATTATCAATTGTTGTGTAAGTTAACACATACTTACAGCTATCAATCCGCGTATTCTTTTCGCTTTTCAGTTTATACGGGTGTTCAAACTTCCAGAGAATTTCATTCTTCCCAGATTTTAAGTCCGGATCATTCTCGTACCATTCGCCTATTAAAATATCGTTCGGGAAAAGATCTTTTTCGGTGTAAAGCGGGTAGAACGAAAACACCACACAACCCGAAAGGAAAAGAGCGATCAACGCTGTTAAAATATATGCTTTCTTCTTCATGACACTTTTGTTTTTGATTTTGATTCAAAGGTAGAAAGCAAAAAACCTTTCTGCCACTTTTTTCGATAACGCAAGGATTTTTATCGTTGACATAAAAACGATAGCCCCACACAAGGTGAAGCTATCGCTCAATATTCTTGGTATCTCAACAGATGTTTTCTTAAAATCCTAATGTATTCGGCAACCAAAGTGAAATTTCGGGAACATAAGTAACCAGCAACAAAACAACGATCATAACCACAAACATGGGCAGTAAGGGCTTCACCACGGTTTCGATTTTTACTTCGCTCACGCTGCACCCGATAAACAGCAACGAACCTACGGGGGGTGTTCCCAAACCAACGCTTAAATTCAGCACCATAATGATTCCGAAGTGAATCGGGTCGAGCCCCAGGTTGGTAACAATCGGAAGAAAGATCGGGGTGAAGATCAGTACCGCCGGTGTCATGTCCATAAATATGCCCACAAACAACAGAATCAGGTTGATGATGAGCAGAATCACAAATTTGTTGTCGCTGAGTGCCAGCAGCGCTTCACTTACATTTTGCGGAATATTTTCGTAGGCCATGATCCAGGAAAGGCCGATACAGGTGGCAACCAGCAACAACACAAAGGCGGTGGTTTTTACCGAACGGAGAATCACATCGGGTAAATCTTTCCACGACAATTCGCGGTACACAAAGGCCAGTATCAGAGCATAAAGAACTGCCACAGCCGAAGCTTCGGTAGCGGTAAAAAAACCGGCTACAATACCGCCGATCACAATTACCAGCAACATTAAGCTGGGCAAAGCATTCAGAAACGTTTTTAACGCATTTTTTGCACCTTGTTTGTGTTTGCTCGCATAAAATCCAAACCCGGCGAGAAAAATAGCAGCAAGTCCGCCGTAAATAGCCGTTGCAGCTCCCGGAGAAACCAGCGATTTCACTTTGTATATTCCCACAGCAACCAGGACTATTCCAACCAATACCGCCAGGAATTTTGAAACGTTCCGAACCATTCCCTTCACCCCAAAATGTTTGTAAGAGAACATGGCCAGTGCCATTCCCATAATTCCGAGCCCGGTTAAAATACCAGGCGCATAACCGGCCAGGAAAAGTGCAGTAATGGAAACCCCGCCACTGGCCAGTGAATATACGATCAGGATATTACTCGGAGGGATCGAAAGCCCCGTGGTAGCAGAAGTGATGTTCACTGCCGCACTAAAGTTTTTGTCGTAGCCTTCTTTGTTTAACTCGGGCATCATAATACTACCAATGGCCGAGGCCGAAGCAGCTGCCGAACCCGAAATAGCACCAAACAGCATATTGGCAAATACGTTTACAAAAGCCAACCCTGCAGGCCAGCGCCCTACCAGAACACGGGCAAAATCAATCAGCCGGATCGCTATTCCCCCTTTGTTCATGATGTTTCCGGCCAATATAAAAAAGGGTATCGCCAAAAGGGCAAAACTATCGAGCCCCGTTGCCATTCGCTGTGCAAAAGTGGTGGCCGCCGGTAAAGGCATGATGGTCACCAACATGGTTAATATACCGGAAATACCAATACTAAAGGCTATTGGAACCCCAATCACCAATAAGAATATAAAACTTACTACCAGTACAATTACGCCTAGGAATTCCATTAGTCTTCAATATTTAGGTTAAGTGAATTATCGATCGAATAGTATATAATAAGCAAACCGCTGACAGGTACCACCAGGTAAACATAACCAAGCGGTAAAGCCAGTGCAGCGGAGTTAACTCCGAGGTAAAAGCGAGTATAAACAAGCCACACTCCACCAACTACCATCACAAAAAGAGCAAAAAGCCCTACAATGCTGTTGATGATGATTTGCAACCTGCGTTTTTTCATCCCCTTCATTTTCTGAAGCAGCAAGT
>JBKDZK010000305.1:0-1956 GCA_047971205.1 Draconibacterium sp. | reverse complement strand
CGAGTATCCCTCGCTTTTTCATATCGGATCGATGGAGTGGGGGCCCAACCAGGAAGGATTGCTCTGGTTTGTCCGGAATTGTTGGCCGGCTATTCACCAAAAATACCCTGACCTGAAATTTTATGTGGCCGGAAGAAATGCACCGGCGTGGATGGCAAAGAAGTTTGATCAGCCCAATGTGCAGTTTTTAGGCGAAATAGCGGATGCTTATGAATTCATGAATTCAAAGGCGATCATGGTTGTGCCACTTTTTTCAGGATCCGGTATGCGGGTGAAAATCATCGAAGGGATGGCACTCGGGAAAAGCATTGTTTCTACTCCCATTGGGGTGGAAGGTATTGAAGTGGAAAAGAACAGGCACATTTTAATTGCCGAAACAGCCGAACAGTTTGTTGATGCGGTGTCGGAGTTGGTTGACAACAAAGAACTGTTTGAAAACATCGGGCGGAATGCCATCGGCTTTATACACGAAAAATTTGATAACTTAGCTGCTGCCAGTAAACTCATTGATTTTTATAAACAATACATTAAATGATGCTGACCATTTTATTCTGGGGACTGTTATTCATTCTGTTTTATACATACCTGGGTTATGGTTTGGTGTTGTGGTTGCTGGTAAAAATTAAGCATCTGGTTTCGCCGCATAAAAAAAATCGTTACAAGCAAGCTTTTGAGCCCGGGGTGTGTTTGTTTGTGACCGCCTACAACGAAAAAGACTACATCCGGCAGAAAATAGAGAATTCATTTGCACTTGATTATCCCAAAGAAAAAATTCAATACGTATGGGTGACCGATGGATCGGACGACGGAACACCTGATTTACTGCGGGCATATTCGGAGCTGGAAGTGTATCACTTGCCTGAAAGACGCGGGAAAATGCATGCCATGAACCGGGGAATGAAGTTCGTAAAAGCACCGCTTGTTATTTTTTCGGATACCAATACCTTACTTGGTGTGAACTCGATTCGCGAAATTGTGAAACGGTTTAGCGACGAGAATGTGGGATGCGTGGCCGGCGAGAAAAGGATCATCGAAAATGATTCGGAAACCGCCGCCGGAGCAGGAGAGGGGCTTTACTGGAAACTGGAGTCGTGGATCAAACAAAACGATTCGGAGCTGAACTCGGCAGTGGGAGCGGTTGGTGAGTTATTTGCCATCCGTACCAGGCTTTTTGAAGAAGTGGAAACCGATACCTTACTTGACGACTTTATTATCTCGCTGCGTATTGCCATGAGGGGATATAAAATAGCCTACACGCCCAATGCTTTTGCTGAAGAAACGGCTTCGCTAAATGTGCACGAAGAGCTAAAGCGAAAAATACGGATTGCCGCTGGCGGAGTGCAGACCATCTTCCGTTTAAAAGGGCTGATGAATCCGTTCAGATACGGTATTCTTTCGTGGCAATATTTTTCGCACAAGGTTTTGCGGTGGACCATTACACCCCTTGCTTTGTTTGTGCTTCCCTGGGTAAACCTGTTGCTGGTGATACAACAGGATAACTGGAGTCCTGCCAATTTCTATGCACTTGTGTTTTGGTTTCAATTGGTGTGTTATGCTATCGCTTTGCTGGGGTGGTATTTCGAGAACAAAAGAATGCGGATAAAACTGTTTTTTGCTCCCTACTATTTTGTAATGATCAACTATGCCGGAATTCGCGGTGTCATGCGTTATTTCAAGGGGCGGCAGTCAGTAAACTGGGAAAAATCAAAACGCGCCTGATAGGCTTCTGGCGTATTAATCCGGTCAATTAATAGGTTTGGTAATATTCTCTGCCGTTAATACTTTTGTTTGCAACCTTCTAACTTTTGTCTTTTCCCATTTTCCGTTTGCTTTATCCTAGTGTTAAGTCAAGTGTGAGATTTTGGGTAAGCTGCCGTAATTTTTCGTGTTTTGGGAAATTAGAAAAAGTAAGCATAGCAGTAGCTACGTGAGGCTTTTTATAATGAAACAAAACCG
>JBKDZK010000304.1:0-5168 GCA_047971205.1 Draconibacterium sp. | reverse complement strand
CGGTTTTGTTTCATTATAAAAAGCCTCACGTAGCTACTGCTATGCTTACTTTTTCTAATTTCCCAAAACACGAAAAATTACGGCAGCTTACCCAAAATCTCACACTTGACTTAACACTAGGTTTGGCTTTTATTTCTTTATAATATTTTCTAACTCTCTTATAAGTTCGTCTTTGTCGGGCAATATATATATATAAATTTTGAGGCAAACACATTATTCTCTAATCCTCCAAGAATATATTCTGCTGCAATTTCATCTTTCTCTGCGCATAGGATTATACCGATAGGAGAATTGTCGTCTTTGTCGTTGACCTCTGTTTTGTAATAATTCAAGGAAGTGTTTAATTGTCCGGCATGATTTATTTGCAGCTTAGTAGTTTTTAACTCAATTAAAATATAACAACGTAGAATTTTATTGTAAAAAACCATATCTACATAGTAATGAGTATTGTTGATTGTTATTCTTTGTTGCGAACCAACAAAACATAAACCCTCTGCCGAGCTCCAATAAGAAATCTTCTATATGTCTGATTAATTTTTTCTCTAATTCTTTTTCTAAGATTGGTTTATGCTCAGGTACTCCTAAAAATTCAAATACATATGGATTTTTTACAATGTCATCAGGTTTTAATATTTGTTGCCCTTTTTTAGATAATTCTAAAAGTTCTTTTTTGTTTGTCTCTCCTTTTGAAAGCAATAATCGCTCATAAAGTGAACTATCAATTTGTCTTTTTAATTCCCGAACAGACCAAGATGAATTGATTGTTTCTTTTTCATAGAATCCTCTCTTGGGAGAGTCTTCGATAATCAAGAGTTCACATACATGAGACCATGTTAATTGTCCAGACACCGTCTGGACATCTGGATATTCCAGATAAAACTTTCTCATGTTGAAAAGGTTCGACCTTGAAAAACCTTTCCCAATCTCGTCAGTTAACTGTTTTGATAACCCAAGGATTATTTGTCGTGATGAAGAATTGTCAATATTATTATCTTTTTCATTCTTGAGAATTATCCTTCCAATATTCTAGTAGGCTGTAATTAGTTCATTATTAACATTAATTGCAACAGATTTTCTTGCAGAGAAAATAATTTCTTTAATGTTTTCAATCAGGTTTTTTTGATTTTTCAGTATATCTTTTTTCATACATGTAAAGATAATTATTTTGAGTCTTACCTGATTTTCAAGCTTGACGTTAACCGAATTTTAAAGATTTATCAGTATTATACAAGGAGATTCTTTGTATAGAACTTATGTATTTCCAATCTATTGTGGTTTAGTGAATGATGCGGCGCATATTTTTGCTATTTTTCGCATCGTAATTTTAAACCAATTAAAACGAATCCCATCGACGCGCCAACGCTTGGTTCCCTTTTGTGGAGTTTTGGGTTGTTGCGGAGATACTGGTGTTGGAAGAAGAAGACACCGGGTTTACGGGTGGATAAGCTAAACGACTATGATTACTTTTTTTGTTTCTCTGATAATTCTGATCCTCGGATATATTTTCTATTCCCGCATTGTTGAACGCATCGACGGTATTGATGCCACCCGCGAAACTCCCGCCTATTCAATGAAAGACGGAGTGGATTATTTGCCCTTGCCCTGGTGGCGCATTTTCCTGATCCAGTTTCTGAACATTGCCGGTTTGGGCCCCATCTTCGGAGCCATTGCCGGTGCTATGTGGGGGCCGGTGGCCTTTTTGTGGATTGTGCTGGGATCGGTGTTTGCCGGCGCGGTGCACGATTATTTTTCGGGGATGCTATCGATCAAACACCGGGGGCTAAGCATTACCGAGATTGTTGGTATCTATCTCGGAAAAGGAACAAAACAGCTGATGCGCGGGTTTACCGTGATTCTGATGATCATTGTAGGTGCCGTGTTTATTATGGGACCGGCAAAAATTCTGGCGGGACTTACGCCCGGTGCGCTTTCCATTACCTTTTGGGTGTGGGTGGTGTTTGTTTACTACCTGCTGGCCACCATGTTGCCCATCGATAAAATAATCGGCCGGTTTTACCCGATTTTTGGCTTTGCACTGGTTTTTATGGCGCTGGGTTTAATCATTGCGCTTTTTGTAAAGGGCTATCAAATTCCGGAGCTGAACCTGGCAAATATTACCAATTTTCATTCGGGAGCGGATAAATTCCCGATTTTTCCGATGTTGTTTATTACCATTGCCTGTGGCGCTATTTCGGGGTTTCATGCCACGCAATCGCCGTTGATGGCACGTTGCCTTGCCAACGAAAAGTACGGACGAAGGGTTTTTTACGGAGCCATGATCACCGAAGGTGTGGTGGCTTTGATCTGGGCTGCTATCGGGATGAGTTTCTTCGGCGGAATCAGGGAACTAAACGATGTGATGAACGCCAACAACGGGAATGCGGCCTTTATTGTCAACGAAATTTCCAACTCCCTGCTGGGAACCTTGGGTGGGGTACTGGCTTTGCTGGGAGTGGTTGCTGCGCCCATTACCTCGGGCGATACCGCGTTCAGAAGCGCACGTTTGATTGTGGCCGATTTTCTGCGCGTGGAGCAAAAATCCATCAAAAACCGTTTGGCGATCAGTATTCCGCTGTTTGTTATCGGTTTTCTGCTGACACAAATCGATTTCAGCATTATCTGGAGGTATTTTGCGTGGGCGAACCAAACACTGGCTACCGTGGTACTTTGGACCATCACAGTTTATTTGCTGAAAGAGCAGAAATTCTATTGGATAACGCTGGTGCCGGCCGTGTTTATGACCGCCGTTATTACCACTTACCTGATGTTTGCGCCGGAAGGATTTTCGCTTTCCAAAGAAATATCGTATTCGGTGGGAGGGGCTGTTTCGGCGCTTGCCCTGGCTTCGTTTTTTGTGTACCAGCGAGCGCATAAAAAAATAAAAGTGAAACAAGCTGCTTATTAAACAGGTTGTTCCACTTTGAAAATTATTCTATGAAGGTTGAGATCTATCCCAATGGCTGAATTCCGATTCCGGGTGCATCAATCAAGGTAATTTTTCCGTCTTTCACCTGAACTCCGCTAAATACGTCGTTGCTGATCAGCAGGTTGCCATCCAGATCGGCCCAGTCAACTTTGGGTGCTAGTTGTGCCGCAGCAGAAACGGCGCACGAAGTCTCGGTCATACAACCGATCATCACTTTCATATCCAAAGCACGGGCGAGCGTAATCATTTTGTGTGCTTCCCGCATTCCGGTGCATTTCATCAGTTTAATATTGATGCCCGAATAAATACCGTGTGCTTTCTTCACATCGGGGAGACGTTGTAAAGCTTCATCGGCAATAATCGGCAGCGGACTGTGTTGTGTCAGCCAGGCAATGTCGTCGATGGCAGTTTTGGGCATGGGTTGTTCCACAAACTCAATCCCTTTTTCCTGCAACCAATGCGTCATTTCCAGCGCATGTTTTTTATCGGTCCAGCCCTGGTTTACATCCACACACATGGGCACATCGGTTACCGCACGGATAGTTTCAATCATCTGTTTGTCGTTGTCGCGGCCCAGTTTTACTTTCAGAATTTTAAACTCTGCAGCTTCTTTTACTTTTTGCCTGACCACCTCGTCGGTGTCAATGCCAATGGTGAACGAGGTATTCGGAGTGTCTTCCGTATTAAATCCCCAGATTTTGTACCAGGGTTGCTCCATTATTTTTCCAAGCAGGTCGTGCAGCGCAATGTCAACCGAGGCTTTGGCTGCGCAGTTGCCTTCGGCTTTTTGATCGACATATTCCAGTATCTCATCCAAGCGAAACGGATCATTAAACTGCCCTAGGTTGAGCGAGCTCAGAAATTTTGTGGCAGTTGCATGGCTCTCGCCCAAGTAAGGCGGCATGGAAGCTTCTCCGTAGCCGATAATTCCGTCGTATTCAATCTCAGTTAGCATCACCGGAGTTGTGGTGCGCGAACTTCCTGCAAGCGTGAAGGTATGTCTCAGTTGCAGGTCGTAGGGTTTGAACCGAAGTTTCAAACCGCTTTTTATTGTTTTTGCTTGCTTCTTGCTCATCGATGCAAATGTATTAACTCCTGCCATTCCGGCAACGGTAGTCAAACCTGTAGCGTGTATAAATTTTCTTCTTGATAGTTTCATGGTAATATGTCAAACGTTTGTCCCTGTCGGTATTCTGTTGTTTTTTTGCAGTTATCTGCTATTTAGTGCCTCCTGATTATCTTAATTGATTGTAACGGATTGTCAGGGAAAGTCTCATCGTCTCAAAATCTAAGCATCTAATTCATTAATTGTACCAGGGGTGATCTTTGATCGGGATGATTTGCCCCGTGTTTAATGAATTTAAGACACGGCATGCGGCCACTAAGCTCTTCTTTCGTCCCTCCTCGTAATCTTCATCCTCAGGGTTGAAACTGTTGATTTTTACCCTGCCCGAAGAATGAATAAAGCGATCATTACCGATGAATAATCCCACATGCGTAATACGTTCTTTGCTTCTTCCAAAAAACAACAAATCGCCCGGTTGAAACTGAAAGTCGGTGATGTCGAGCTGTTCGCCGTAGAGCGCTTGCTGCGATGCATCGCGGGCGAGCATAACCCCCTGCGAATAATAGGCGGTTTTGGTAAAGCCAGAGCAGTCAACTCCTTTGGTTGATGTTCCGCCCCACAAATAAGGTCTTCCCAGCAGTTTTTTTGCGCTTGCAATTATGTTCTCCACTTTGGGAGTAATGGCTTCCCATTCACTGAAAAGGGCACAATCGGCAGTCGGGACAAAACCTTCGCGTCCGTCGGGAAATTTTACCTGCATGAATCCATTGGTTTGCTGGCCGGCTTCAAAAATACAACCCAGTACCAAATCAGAAACCGGCGCTGCATCGGCTTTGGGAGCTTCCAGTACCGACCCGCTTATTTGGGTGAAAATGTAACGGTTGGAGGCTTTCCAGTTGTTTAGTTCACTTTGCGACAGCGAAACTATTCCACTTCCATTTACCCAGCCAATGTACTGATCAGGTGTTTGAATACGGTACCAGCCATCTTCCTTGTCCAATAGTTTTATTGGCGTACCCATGAGGGTTTGAGAAACCATTTCGGCTGCATAATCAGGTGTTTTTCGCATCGGGATCACTGAAAGAGTAACCAGCCCCCAAACCTGCTCTCCGAGTTGTTCACCGGGTAAAATCCTGATGGAATCAACAACCTGAATTTGTGCCTTGCCCAAGGTGT
>JBKDZK010000303.1:0-1592 GCA_047971205.1 Draconibacterium sp. | reverse complement strand
CCGAGTACTCGGGGGAGTTCCGAACTCTTAGCCGGCAGCACGTAGCTTTTTCGTGCGAAGCGGACGCAGCCTAGACTTTTGTGTTTACTATTTGTGTCATGACAAATAGTAAAATCCGGCTGATAAGCCTCAAATAAGTATAAGTAAGAAAACCTTACAAATTCGAATAATCTATTCAACGGGCGGCTATTTATCAATGTATAATTGAGCATTCTAAATAAAATTACGTTGGGCAACATTTCTGAAAATTCCTTACTTTTAAAGAAAATAGAATGAAATGAACACCCCGTCCGGCATGCCTGAAGAATTTTTACAGTACGTTTGGGAAAACCGTCTTTTTGATTCCGGTGATTTGAAAACCAGCGCCGGAGAACCCATCGAAATAATACACCCCGGCAGAAAGAACACCGACTCGGGGCCTGATTTTTTTAATGCCCGGATAAAACTCGGAGATACGGTTTGGGCCGGGAATATTGAAATACACGTAAAAGCCTCGGACTGGAACAAACACCTTCATCAAAACGACAAAGCATATGACAATGTGGTGCTGCACGTTGTGGAAACTTTTGATACTGAAATTGCACGAACCAATGGCGAAACCATTCCAACGCTGATTCTGACTTATCCTGACTACCTACGAAATAACTATCAAAGCCTGCTCGAAGCAAAAACCTGGATTGCCTGCGAAAACCGTTTTCACCGCATTGATCCGATCCTGCTTCAACTGGGATTTAACCGCCTGATGATCGGTCGCCTCGAAAGCAAAACCGACGCGATTCTGGCGCGGCTCGAACAAAACAACAACGACTGGAACGAAACTTTTTACCAGGTGCTGGCCCGCTCTTTCGGATTCAAAGTAAATGCGGTTCCCTTTGAATTGCTGGCCCGGTCGTTACCGGCATCGCTGCTGGCCAAACATAAGAACAACCAGCTCCAATTGGAAGCCCTTCTTTTTGGCAATTCAGGATTATTGAACCATCAGTTGCTGGGCGATGATTACTACCTGAAACTGCGGCAAGAATACTCGTTTCTGTACAAAAAATATGAGTTAAAAGCCATCGAAAGCCATCTCTGGAAATTTCTTCGCTTGCGCCCTGTCAATTTTCCTACGGTACGCATTTCGCAACTGGCGGCGCTTTTTCACCGGTCAGAAGCCTTGTTTTCAAACATTATCGAGCTGGAAAGTCTTTCGGAACTATATGCGCTTTTCAGGGTAAAAGCTTCCGAATACTGGGACACGCACTACAATTTCAACAAACCATCTAAAAGCAAGCAGGCAAAAGAATTAGGCGAAACATCGATTCAGGTTCTCATCATCAATGTGGTTATCCCCTTTCTGTTTGTTTACGGTGAAAAGCAAAACAAAAACCACCTGAAAAACCGGGCACTGGAGTTCCTGGAACAATTACCGGCCGAAGCCAACTCCATTGTAGCCAAATGGGCCCAACTTGGAATTAACGCACGGTCAGCTTTTGAGTCGCAAGCCTTACTTCAGTTAAAAAGCCAATACTGCGAAGCAAAAAAATGTTTAAATTGCCAGGTAGGAGTTAAGCTGGTTTCAGAGCGCGAATAATCATTCTAAATGAGATCTA
>JBKDZK010000302.1:0-3292 GCA_047971205.1 Draconibacterium sp. | reverse complement strand
TTATAACCTGTTGAACCAGTTGTCCGTCTTCCATACTATCCCATCAGACGGGGCAAGGTATAAAAAGGTTGCAATTATTTTCATTTACAATTCATTTTTGCACCAACTACCTTACTACCAGCCGAAGAGGTAAGCTATCAAAGAATACAAGCGATTTGATTGCCGCCTGACCAAGCGAAAAGGAGTTCAACCAACTGTTTTTTGATCCAAAATCATCGCCTCGCTGATTTAACCTTAATTTCCCATCCGTTACAGCTTGCATTTTATATATTTGCGCAAATTCTGATCAAAGGATCATAAAACGGAAGTGTTTTTTAACTTCTGCCCCAAAAACAGGGGATTGAATCCTTGGAAAATGTAAAATTTGGTAGAAAAAAATAGATAAAATGAACTTTGTAGAAGAGCTTAGATGGAGGGGCATGTTGCATGATATTATGCCCGGAACTGAAGAACAACTGTTAAAAGAAATCACCAGTGCTTATGTGGGTATCGACCCAACTGCCGATTCATTGCACATCGGTCACCTGGTGGGCGTAATGATGTTGAAACACCTTCAGATTGCCGGACACAAGCCCATTGCACTCATTGGTGGCGCCACAGGGATGATTGGAGACCCATCGGGCAAATCGCAGGAAAGAAACCTTTTAGACGAGGTTACTTTGCGCCACAACCAGGCATGCATTAAAAAGCAGCTTGCCAGGTTCCTTGATTTTGAAAGTGGTGAAAAAAACCAGGCAATCCTGGTCAACAACTACGACTGGATGAAAGAATTTTCATTCCTGGCTTTTATCCGCGATGTGGGAAAACGCATCACCGTTAACTACATGATGTCGAAAGACAGTGTGAAAAAACGCCTGGGAGAGGAGTCAAAAGTAGGAATGTCATTTACCGAATTCACATACCAGCTTGTTCAGGGTTACGACTTCTACCATTTGTATAAAAACATGGGCTGTAAACTGCAGATGGGTGGCTCCGACCAGTGGGGAAATATTACCACCGGAACCGAGTTGATTCGCAGAATGGATTCTGGTGAAGCTTTTGCCTTGACTTGCCCGCTGATTACGAAAGCTGATGGCACCAAGTTCGGGAAAACCGAATCAGGAAATGTGTGGCTCGATGCAGAGCGTACGTCGCCCTATGCTTTTTTCCAGTTTTGGCTGAATACTTCGGATGAAGATGCCGAACGCTACATTAAGATTTTCACCCTGCTTTCGAAAAACGAGATCAATGCTCTGGTGGCTGCCCACAAAGAAGCGCCGCACGAGCGTATGCTTCAGAAAAAACTGGCCGAAGAACTAACCATTATGGTTCACTCGCGCGAAGACTACGAGATGGCCGTTGAAGCTTCTCAAATCCTGTTTGGGAAAGGAACTGCCGAACAACTGCGTAAACTCAACGAAAGTACTTTCTTGGCTGTGTTCGAAGGTGTTCCTCAATTTCAGATCAGCAAAGCAGAACTGGAAGCAGGTATCAATATCTTTGATCTGCTGGCCGAAAAAACAGAAGTTTTCCCATCGAAAGGAGAACTGAGAAGAACCCTGCAGGGTAATGGTCTTAGCATCAACAAAGACAAGGTTTCTGATCCGGAACTGGTAGTGAATGCTGATTACCTGATCGGCGGCAAATACATTCTGGCTCAAAAAGGGAAAAAGAACTACTTCCTGATTATTGCAGGATAGTCATCGAAAAACAGCAGGACAAATACTAAAAACCATTCGGTTTCGTTGAAAATACACGATCGAATAGAAACCACTTTTTATGGATAACTTTTTTGACAACCGGCGTATCCTTGAAATTATCTGGAAACGCAAAATGCACTTTGTGATCATCGGAATTGTTGCAATTCTTTTGTCTGCTGTTTTTTCCAGTCCCACTTTTATCCGCCCGAAGTTCAAGTCAGTGGCGCGGGTTTACCCCACCAACATCTGGCCATTGAGTAACGAGTCGGAAACCGAGCAAATGATTGAGGTACTGAATTCAAACGACATTAAATTTAAGATGTTCGAAGCTTTCAACCTCGCCGATGTATATGAGATCAACAAAGAGGACTCGAAGTTTATTACCTACATGCTCGACAAATACAGCAAAAATGTTTCGGTAAGCAAAACCGAGTTTGAAACTGCTGAAATAAAGGTGATGGATTACGATCCACAACGTGCTTCCAACATGTGCGATTCTATTATTCTGTACTACAATAAGAAAGTAAGGTTATTGCATAAACTGAAGGACAAGGAAATGGTGATCATAACTCAAAATGCACTGGATAAGAAATATACAGAACTTGCTGGTGTTGAACAGCAACTGGATAGCTTGAGAACCGCTACGGGCATTATTAGCTTTAGTGAGCAGGTTCCCGAGCTAACCCGGGGATACATGACTGCCCTGGCAAACGGAAGAGGGAATGCACCTGATACCAAAAAAATTGATCAGCTGTACAACAACTTTTCAAAAGACGGTGCAAAAGCCACGCTTCTCGAAGCCAGGTATAACCGGACCTTGAATGTTATCGACTCGTTGACCATTTTGCACGACATGCATTTGACAGAGTATGAAAAGGACATTACCTACAGTCATGTTGTTGAATATCCTTTTCCGGCTGATAAAAAATCGTACCCGGTTCGCTGGCTGATTGTATTGTTGTCAACCATTTCTGCCGTATTCCTCGGATTATTGGTATTTCTGGTATTAGATTATCAAAAAGAATAATACGGGTGTTAAAAAGCAAGCAGATAAAGCTTTCTCTTTTTTACTTCATCTCCATCGGTTTTATACTTCTGAATCTTTGGTTTGTGGTAAAAAAAGACATGCTGTACCTGAATGCACTCCCGCTGGTAGCTGCACTCGTACTGGCTGCGGTGTACTCTTTTGATAAAATTATTTACCTCATTGTTTCTTTCTCGCCCTTATCGTTACCGCTTAGCGAGTTGACTTCCGGTTTTGGGTTCGACATGTACCTACCCACCGAGCCATTGATTTTTGGTTTACTCATCGTCTTTTTTCTAAAAATACTACAGGAACGAAAATTCGATAAACGGATACTTTTACACCCCATATCTTTGGTGATCTACCTGAACTTATTCTGGCTTCTGATTACCAGCATTACCAGTACAATGCCGTTGGTATCGTTTAAGTTTCTCTTAATGCGCATCTGGTTTTTGGCGGTGCTTTACTTTCTTACCGCAAAGCTTTTTTCGCAGGGGAAAAACATGGAAAAATATGTTTGGCTGTATGTCATTCCTTTTATGATGGTAATTTTTTATGCCACGTTTCGCCACCTGGGATATGGGTTATG
>JBKDZK010000301.1:0-7053 GCA_047971205.1 Draconibacterium sp. | reverse complement strand
CGGTTTTGTTTCATTATAAAAAGCCTCACGTAGCTACTGCTATGCTTACTTTTTCTAATTTCCCAAAACACGAAAAATTACGGCAGCTTACCCAAAATCTCACACTTGACTTAACACTAGTTGCATTGGCGAATGTTCTTCGTTCCAGAAGTTTCTTATGAACGGGTAACGTAAATGCCCGGGATAGTTCCCCGGAAAATCGAGTGCAAAATGGAAATGAGCCAGGAATTTCTCCAATTCCATCGCTAACTGTGCCAATTTCTCTTTTTGATGTTGAAATCGGATTAGTCTATTTTTGTTTTATGGCTGCTGTTGAAAAATTGGATCAACGATTTCTGGTGGTATTCCAAATCATAATGTGTTGGGTCCCATTTTTCTTTTTTAGCAAGCCCAAGCCATTCTTTGTAGTTTTTGTATTCCGGGTCCCTGGGGTTTTCAAGCGTTTCTTTCATTTGCATATAGCCCCAGGGGCCACCGCAGTCTTCGGGCGGACACTGGCCTTTCCCCGTTTCAATTTTTGGGAACACAAGGTTTTCATGCTCAATTTTTTCCAGCGTGATCATATGCTCCCAGGTATCGCCAAAATCGTAGATGTAGGTAAATTTCTGTTTTTCGGCCATAAAAATATCCGAGAGGGTTAGTTCGTGGGGCTCAAATGTTTCGCCATAGTTAAAGCCAAAGCCAAAATCGTCGTCGAATTTTTGTTTAATTTGGGGCCAGGAGCGGTAACCTTTAGGCGAAAACTGAAAAAGGTGGGCATTTTGCCAGCCAAAGCTAATTTGGATTGCATAATGAAAGTCGTAGAAGGTGAAATCTGAAGGCACTTTTATTCGGCGCCAAACCGGTGGATGGGTAATGTGTTTAAGTTGAATTTTAAACTGAAATGTTTGGTTGCTTTGAGTCTTGTTCATATTGATGTCGGGTTTTGTTTTTTTGCTAAAATCATCGTCCTCAAATACTGTTAAATCGTTTTTATGGGCAAGCAATAAAATGGAGATAAATTTTGCCATGGTAATAAATTCACTCAGCACTGCCGTATCGCCTTCATTAAATTCGAATTCTTCACTTAAATAATCAATTGCATCCATTTCGTCAATCTCCTGATTGGTCATAGCTCTGAACAACAGGAGTAAAATAAGATGATAGATTTCGAGACGGTGTATCTTCTTTCTTTTTGGAAAATAATGGTTAATGGCTTTTTTGAAGCTGAAATCGGGGTGGAAGGATTTTTCAGAATTCAATAAGCTGATATCGTTTAATATTCTGATCAGGCTGTACGCCGGGAACTGTTTGGCATAATCAGGCAGGGTTGTTTCGTATTTTGGAAAATTGTCTGTTCGGAGCGCGACTAGCTCCAGAAAATGCAAATAGGGGGTTTTAGGGTATTTTTTTTGCAGACTTTTGGTTTTTTTTGCTGCTTTTTTTGTGTCAATATAAAGTTGTTCGTATAGCCCGTCAAGCTCTGTTTTTAGCCCTGAGATATTCGAACATGGAGAGTAACTGCCGAAAATAAAATCGTTGTTTATTTCGTCGTAAACCTCATACTTTTCAGCTTCATCCAGGAATTCTTCAAAAAGCTCAGTCGATCTCAAGGGATTTAAATATTCATGAAGAATCGAATCGGTGAGCTCACCCATTTCTTCTTTTTCGTCATCGTTTAGTTCCTGTATGTTATTCATATACTGAATAAAAAGTTCCAGCTTTTCTTTTGCGTTTAAGTCGGCATACTGATCAAATGCGTCGTCATCAAGGCTGTCATCGTCCCAAAAATCGTCATCTTCGTCGATGCTGTCGAACCCACTGATAAAATTGGAATTTCCGGGGCCGGCAGTTTTTTCAAGCTGGGCAATAATTTCCCTGGAGCGCACTTCGCTGTCGAAAGGGCCGCTTATGTATAAGGGTTTCCCTTCGTGGCCGCATTCTATTTCAATAAGCTCAATATCTTCAGTATCTTCATCTAAAATATTTTCGGTGATTTTAAAATCTTTATGGGGCTTAAAACCATATTCTTCGGCATATTCAAGCCCGGCAAAAATAATATTGTGAACCAGAGTGTAGTCTACACGTTCAATATCAAAATCCTGGCGGAAATGATCGAGGAGATCGCGGTACTCGGTGAGCGAAATGTTAAAAAGGTATTGCGTGTCTTTTACGCCCAGGCATTGTAAATCGATGAGGTATGAACCAAGGGTGAGGTTGCCGTTAGTATGTTTGCGGGCTATGGTAATGTTAGCCAGTTTTTCCTCATTCCAGTCAGAATTTATCCAGCACTCGTGGATGGGCAGAGAGCGGGCCTTCTGCATAATGTACTTTTTGGGGGTAAGCATTTGTATTATTTTTCCCTGTTGTTTTTTCTTTGCCATAATGAAATTCGATATAATTGAAGATTGATAAAGATAGTGTAATACGCTTTCACTAGCTGTCTGTCTGACAGAGTAATTTCTGTTTTTTTTTTTTTTTTGATGATTAATTGATTGGGTTGAAGAATGAATCTGTGTCAGTCAAAGGTTGATGATATTTCTTTCAGCGCGAATTTTTCTTTTAAAACGACTCCCTTTTCGGACTTGGAAAGTGTGGCACATTCGGTATAATAATCGTGTTCAAAAAACAGGATGTAATCTTTTTCGGCGGCTTCCTCCAGAAAATTTTGCTTTTCGCTCATCACTTTTACCGGATCGAGGTCGTAGGCGGAAATCCACAGGAGCGGACTGTTGGCAGCTGTTGGAATTAAATCCGACATGTACGCGAAAGTTTTGTCGCCGGTGTTTATCAACGGAATCATTTGTCCGGAATGGAGATGAGTAAAAAGTACATCGGTAATGGATGTGTTTGAAATGCCGGCTTTTTTAAGAGATTCTCCGAGTTCATTCACCGGGCTTACACCGTTGTTCTGCAAATGTTTGTCAGGGTAATGATCGCCGATTCCGGTTTCAATTAATATTTTTCGGTTTTTGGTTTCAACCAGCAGGCAGCGAAGCGCCAGCTTTGTGAAATTGTTTTCGTCCGAAGCATAAACTTTGCTCCACAAAACTTTGGGGATGATGCCCAAAAGGACACCGCCGTCGCAATGAAAATTTCCGGCAGAAACAGGTGTGAGTTTCATTCTAAAAAATTTCTGTAAAAATAGGATTATTCAGGGAACCTGAAAGAATATTTTTTTTGAAAGGCGTTGTCCAGTGAAAAATCCAAAACAAGCTTTACTACTCCATTGTAATCCTGAATGCCGGCTTCCACTTTGTTGGTTTTCAGGTAGGCGTTGTTAACGGTGGAAGCTGCCTGGTCGAGTTTTTCGTTCCGAAGCTCCATCCAATGCTGCCTGATCCGGTTAAAATCATCTTTCACCTGCGGGCTGATTTTAGCCGACAATTCGGGATATTCTTTCAATGGGTAAGCTTGTCTCAGAAAGTGCCTTAAAATATAAAGGTCGGCAGCGTAGTTCAGTTGTTGCGAATCGCTTTGCGAACAAACGAGCCAGGCGTAAAAGTTGGCTTCTGCTTCGCTGGTGACACCGAGTTGGTGTGCTTTCTCGTGTGCCAGAATCACCGGGTATTCAATCGACAGTACCTTTTTGTTTACATGAACCTCGTTGAAGAAGGGGCCAAAATATCCTGAAATGCCCGACTGTGCAAAAAAGTGACTAAAGGTGATCGATTTGTCTTTTCTTTTACCCATTGGGTATTCGAACTGTAATACCCGGGCAAGTTGTTGATAGGAAAACTCAACCAGGGAATCTGCTTTTTCGGGAAAAAGGTTTTCCAAAGAACAGTAATTCCGGTTTGTCTGGTCGATCAGCTTGGTGGTGAGCTCAAGAAATGTTTGTTTGTCTGCTTGCTGGGGTGTTATGTTGAGCCGGGCGTTTAAATCTTCGCGGTAGTAATTAAACCCCCAGAGCAGGTAAAAAGCGATGTAGCCAGCAGCAAGAATATTAAGGATAAGCTTGCCTGCCCGTCGAAACGATATTTTTCGCAGGATTAAAAGTACGATCATTACCGGAATGCAAAGTAGTAATGCGCTGTAGAAAAGATCGTCGACTGATAAAGGAATTACAGAGCTGATGTTGGATGCAATTCGGGCCACAAAAGGATAAATGCCTTTTGAATACCAGCTTTCTGTCAGGTTGGGATTTCTTGCTGCAAGCTCGGTGAGGCCAAAGCAAGCAATCGCTGCTACAGGCAGAATCCATCCTTTTCTTATTTGTGCTCTTCTTTTCAGTTCAATTCAGTTAAAGTCGGGAAATATAAAAAGAAATTTGGGACTGTAAATTAAGTTTTGATTTTCAGACCGGAGATTTACTTCAGAATACGCTCTTTGTGTTGAGTGCCGGAGAGCAGACTGTGTCTTGGAATAGTGTTAGGAAAAGATTTCCAGGCATGTAATTGTGTATGCGCTTTTGTGTGAATGAAAACTTCCTGTTTGTTTTACGGTGATTTTTGAAACAAATGGGTATCATTGCAGACGGTTCAATAAAATAAAAATGAAGAAGTCGGTTTATTGGGTATTGGTGATGGGGGGATTGCTGATACACACCTTTGCGAGAGCGGAGTCGTATGGTAAGAAGGTGATGAAAATTCATAAGTCGGAAGGGAGTTCGGTACATTACGCTTTGTCATTCGTCCAACAACGATATTTGCGATTCTTCAACCGATAAAAAAGGAGCCGAGCACAACGGGCTGAGCCAGTTTGGAAAAGAAGTGGTAAAAGAAATGAACCGTTTGGGGATGATGATCGACGTTTCGCATGTTTCCGACAAGGCCTTTTACGATGTAATTGAATTAAGTTCAGTTCCGGTAATTGCTTCGCACGCCAGCGTGCGGGCGATTGCACATCATCCGAGAAACATGACCGACGATATGATCAAAGCTCTGGCCGCAAAGGGCGGGGTGATTCAGATTTGCATGCTCGATGACTATGTGAAAGACCCGGATACAACCACGGTACGTTATCAGAAAGAACAGGAATTAAGAAATAAATTCTCTTCCAAAGAATGGGAAACAATGGGTGAGAAAGAAAAAGCAAAAATTCGTGCGGAGTGGCGGGGACTCGATAGTAAATATCCCAAGGGATTGCCAGGCGTTTCCGATTTTGTGGACCATATCGACTATGTTAAAAACCTGGTTGGGATCGACTATGTAGGCATTGGTTCCGATTTCGACGGTGGTGGTGGTTAACTTATTTTCTGATTAAAGGCTAAACCCCGCAAGTTCATTGCAGCTACGCTGGTTTCTATAAATTTTTGAAACATTTTTTTGAGCACATAAACATGAGTACGACCGATCTGAAATGTTAATTCCCGCTACTCACTACTCACTACTCATTACTCATATCTTAGTTTTGCTTTTGAATTTCATTCAATTCTAAACCTGGGTACTTCCTCTGTAGAGTGGTTTGTTTGGCAGGTCTGAAACATAGGTGATTACACCTGTATTGGGCGCAGGAAAACTACGTAATAACGCTGTGTTTCTATTAATATTGTTTTAAGGAGGGTTATTAACAATTCCCAAAATGGGAGAATTAACATCATATATTCTGTATGTATAGATTTCAAGCGGTCTGTGTGGATATCTTTTTCGCTTGGGAACGGTTGTATTTGTTGATAATTATTCGTAGTTTGCCTCTGTTGTAACCAGAAATAATTGGTGTCGTCGTAAAAAGAATTGTTGTATTAGGAGTTTTTGTCTTGCTAATTTCCCTTCATTGTGGTGCGCAACAAGAACCCATTTTGTCTTCGTATATGTATAATGGCCAGGTTATTAACCCGGCTTATGCAGGTATCTGGGAAAAAATAGGTTTTACCACCTTAGTAAGAAAACAGTGGGCAGGTATTAACCGGTCGCCCCTTACTGAAGTTTTTTCTTTTCATTCTCCCCTAAAAAATGAATCCGTAGGGGTTGGGCTAAATGTTATGAACGACAGGTTTGGTCTGGAAAACCGCTTGAGTGTACTGGCCGATTATGCCTACGAAGTGTACCTGTCGCGCCGTACCCGCTTAAGGATGGGCGTCAAATTTGGCTTTGTTAACTATAAGAATCCGCTTACGGAGTTAGAGTTGTATCCTGACAACCAGTATGATCATGCTTTTTCGGAAGATGTTGACCTGAAGTTTCTGCCCAATTTCGGAATCGGTTTTTTTCTGTACCAGGAACATTTCTATGCAGGCTTCTCTGTTCCGAAACTCATTGAAAACGATTTAAAAGAGAATTTTCATAATTATTCAACCAATGCCGAGGTGCGAACCATTTACCTGAATGGAGGCTATGTTTTGCCATTCGATCCCTTCAATTACCTGGTTTTTAAACCTACCGTGCTGGTTCGTGCTACCTGGGGGACACCACTTCAGGCCGATGTAGCTGCGAATTTTATGATCCGCGAGAAACTGTGGCTCGGCGTGATGTGGCGTACCAGTGCAGCCCTCTGTTTTACCGGCAACTGGATGTTAAACAACAACATCCGCGTTGGCTTTGCCATGGACGTTACCTATACCGATATTTATCCTTATCAGAACGGAACCTTCGAATTTAGCATTGGTTACGACATCGATTTTTTTGGACGAAGTTATTTGAGATCAAGATATTTTTAAAACACAAGCGTATGAAAAAACTTTTACCTGCCTGTTAGTGCATCAGCAATTTAATTGCAAATAATAAGATGAATTGAATTTGATGCCCTGAAATTTACCAGGTGACTAACCAGCAACATAGCCAGGCTTTTGTATTTGCCGTAATGATGGCTCTTATGATGATGTTTACGGGAATTGTGCCCGTAAATGGAAATGTTGTGCTGTGTGATTGCGAGATATTACCGGTCGAAAATACACCGAGGCAGGCCTTTCATCCCGATACCACCCGAATTGTTTGCCCGGTAGATATTTCAACTTATACCGATGTAAGTTCCTGTAATACTTTGATCAGCTCCGGTTTGGAGTTGATCGACCTCGAAAATAGCCTCGCATCGCTTAGCTGGCAGATGGAAGGTGCAACTAATGCCAGTTCTCCGTCGTCAGGAATTAACCAGCTTAGCTCCTATGTTTTTAACGAGGGAACCACGGTGGTTACC
>JBKDZK010000300.1:0-5613 GCA_047971205.1 Draconibacterium sp. | reverse complement strand
CCAAATTAGGAAACGAATTGTACAAAAATAACTAATTTCGCAGTCGCCACACTTTTTAATGCCAAGAAGAATGATAAGACATCTGGACGGGGTTCTTCCCGTTGGGGAGTTTTTTCTTCTTGGCATTGTCATGGAAGAAGGTGTGGCAACCTAAAAACCCCGTCCTCTTTTTAAATGTCTTTTAAGCAGTGTTTAATCAGTAGTTACACACCATTAACTCAACCTGCTTTCGTCTGTTTGTTTTAGATGCTGAAATAGTCCTTTCAACCTGATGTACCACCCATGTATTCTTCCTGACAAACTCATCCAGTAACGGGTGTGGGAACATAGTCAACATAAATTTACCTTTAACAGCGGAAAGTAGTTCTAAGAGGTCTTGGAAGTCCATAAGATTAAACGTGCCTGAATAATGCCCACATGCAGTGCCAATATAAGGCGGATCAACAAAATGAAAAGCCTTGCCATTATCCCGAGACTGTATGATTCGAAGTGCGTTAGTTTGTTCAATCTGGGTATGTTCTAGCCTTTTGGCAAGTGATTCGGTGAACTGTTCTTTTGAATTGGTGATTTTCTTAGAAGTTGTGTTCTTAGTTTTATCATATCCAAACGTACTATCCAACTGTGCTGCAAAGCTCATTTTACTAAGCACCCATAAAGCCCATGCACGTTGAACAGGGTCGAAAAACTCTCCAAACTCATGAATAAGCTGAGCAAATTCGTGTGTTCTTCTGGAATGTAATGTTTCATCGATCAATTGTTTTAATTCAGGGAACCGTGACTTTAACACCCGGTAAAAATTGATCAATGCTCCGTTTACATCGTTTATAACTTCAACCTCGGAAGGTTCTTTTGCAAAAAACAAAGCTCCTCCTCCTACAAAAGCTTCTGTATAAGTGACGTGTTCTGGAACTAGCGGCTTAATATGCCGCATAAGGGTTTGCTTCCCACCATAGTAACTGATGGGCGTTTTTAAAGTGGCCACACTCATAGTAAAAAATTAATTATTTATAAAGAAAGAAGTCAACCACAACAGATCAACTTCTTTTATCGTTTTTTTTATTTGCTCTTAAAAGGTTCAACAGGTCCTCAGGCGGAAAAATCAACTCAAGGTATAATACCTGTCAATCTTCTTTATTTTCGCGATAAAAGGCAGCTCTGATTTGTATTTTTCAAACTGCTCAATTAAAATATCGGAGCCGGTGAAAAACACATGCGGGCGGCTCGATTCGTCGTACTTAAACTGAACAGTTGCATACTTCCCGCTTTTATTGCGACTAAATTTTGAGTCAGAGAGCCGGAAGGCTAAAATAATAACCTCTCTATTCAGGATGTCATCGAGCCTTATCTTCCCGCCTTCTAGCTGCGCTTCTTCTTTCGCAAAATCGCTAAACTGTCTCATCTGCTATCTGTTTAGCAAATGTTCTGCATTCCTGATAATTAGCATATTCAGAAGGCTTTGTTTCCTTGTTGTTAATAACTGCGATCTCATCGTCGATACGAGGATAACGGTCGCGGATCACGGCGCGAATAATATCGTCGCGCGTACACCCCACTGCATTTACATACTCGAAATCCCAGCTTTCTGTCTGCTGTTTATCTTCGTTTGTGCGATCTTTTCGTTCAATGTTCCACCGCACCTGATACTGTGAGCCAATTCGCTCTAGGCGACTAGGCTGAATGTTTGAATTTCCCTTCATTGTTAAAATATTTTTTAGTTAATCTATAAGCATCGGCGTGTTTCAACCAGCCCCAATAACTTGCCATGCTGCCCGGTTGGTTTAATTTTCGTTTCATCTCCTTAACTATCCGTTTACGAACAAGCGTGTAGCTATGAAAGAATCGATAGCCTAAAAAATCGATGCCCCTGGAATCAACTGGGAATACCTGATAATTTGACTTTATTGAGAGATTTAAATTTTCCTGTAAATAATGATTAATAGCAATTAGCGTTGCGTGCAGGAACGGCTTATTGTCCGACAAAATAACTACGTCGTCGCATTAACGGTAGTAATAATGACAACCCAGCACTTCTTTGCAGAAGTGGTCGAAATAAGTAAGATATAAATTACCAAACCACTGGCTCACATAATTGCCAATTGGGATGCCAGGAGCTGAATCAATAATATTGTCGAGTAGCTCTAAAAAATCGGAATCTTTGATTTTTCTCCTAATGAGGATTTTCAAAATATCGTGATCGACTGAAGGGTAGTATTTGCTTATATCTATCTTTAAACAGTACTTAGTCCCTTCCTTGTCTTTCATCGCCGCCTTGATTCGCCGTACTCCGTCGTGTATGCCGCGCCCCGGAATAGTGCTAAAAGTGTCTCTAATTAAAGTACTCATCCACGTCTCTTGTACTACCTGAATAATACAGTGGTGCACTATTCGGTCGGGACAAAATGGCAACTTGTATATTTCGCGAATTTTTGCACCTGATTTTTTCGTGAACGTTTCGTAGGGGCTTGTTTTAAATTGCTTTTTAACAAGCATTTCCCGAAGTTCTGTCAAATACTTGCCTGGATTAGCTTCAATCATTTGCACTTCGCGATAGTGCCGTTTGCCTTTTTTTGCGTGCTCAAAAGCTTTCGCAATATTCTCTTCGCTGCAAAAATCAACGTATATATTATTTATCCTTTTCATTTTCTGCTATCAGTCGGTGACTTTCGCAATAACTACTAATCCCCATGATTTTATCTTTCTGTTTTGCCAAGCGGCAAGGTTTTGGCCTCGGGTCGTAAAATAGCTTAGCTGAGACCCGTTATTCGAATTCGCATTCGACAAACCGTTATTCGAATTACGCGCTGCGATCCCCGCTTTACCGCCATTGTTCAGATTGCCGCCAGCGTGGACCAAACGGACTGCATGAAGCCAAAAACCTGCAAATATTTTTCGCGCCTACGGCGCAGCGCAGAGCCGAGACCCGAGATTCGAAGGCGCATACGACAAACCGTAAGGCGAATAACGCGCCGCGAGCCCCGCCTTACCGCCATCGTTCAGAGCGCCGCCAGCGCGGACCAAACGGAAGTAATTTCTGTTCTCATCATCAAGATAAGACCAGAAATAATCTGTCACATAAGTAGATGAACCGCCTCCGTGTATTTTTGGTAAAAAGAGTGATTGCAAACTCTGCATGTAGCTCTCATTTGTTGCGGCAGGCAAATTAACGTTTAGGTTGCCGTAGTTTGCCAAAATTTCAGCGTCAACGCTACTAAACTTCGTTGGGTCGGCAGTTACGTAAGCGGTGTTTTGTTGACCTATCCTCCCATCAAAAACTACTCCGTCTAACATCTTCCAGAGGTGCCCGAAAATATTTTCAATAAACAAAAATTGATTAGCAATTTTTTCACCTGCAGTGATCCCTGCCGCTACCAATTCCGCGTCAATACCTGCTAAATCAGCATCAACACTGCCATTCATTGTTGTTAAATTATCGCTTCTGCCTGTGTTGCGTTTGTATACATCAGTGTAAGCACTTGCATCTGTGTATCCGGGCAATTTTGCCTGTGAGTTGAAATCAGTGTAATAAACGTAAAACAACAATTGAAGAAGATGATGTGTATAGTAGTCGTAAGGATACCACCCCGCGCCGCGAGCAAATGCACGCGAGCGAAACGTTGCGAGAGTCACCCCAGTAAGTGGAGCGACTCCCGATACGGAGCTTAATTTTGTGCCACCATCGCTACCAGCTTCATAGCGTCCTACATAAATGCAATCACGCTCCGTTCCGTTAGGTCGCATAAACTTGGGATGACAGGTAAACCCAGCCAACTTAATAGGGGCTACATCCACGCGAATAAGCGTTCCGTCAAGGTCTAGTGTTTCTTTAAAATAAATCTTCGGAATTCTCACCATCACCTGCCCCGATGCTCCGGTAAGGTCTGCGCCCGCATCTATCTGCTGATTATTATAATCTGCAATAACAGCATTTTCCGTCAAATCATCACCCAACAAAACAAGCTTGACTTGTTTTAGCCACCAGTAGTTCGCGGTTTCCCCCCCGAACGACCTTATTAACTGCATTGAGCCATCTTGCGGAAATGTGAGACTTATTATATTTTCAAGCTGCTCCAATCCTAGGCTATTGCGGAGTGCAATTATGTCCACTTCCGGCATATTGTCAAAAAATTTCTTCGCCATACTGTTATCGTTAATGCATTATGTTGTTTTTAATGACTTTAATGTACTTCTCAGTTGCGCCGTTTCCTCTGTATAAAAGGTGTAGGTTCCCAAACGCTCTATATCCCCTGTGGTATAAAAACCTTGCAACTCTGCCCTTACTTCAGAACTACGCTGCTTGAGTTGTACAATAAACTGCTTAACTGTCTCCGGCAGTGTTCCAAGCACAATCTCTTCAAGGAAAAGCTCTGTTATTTCCCTGCGAAAATTCTTTTCAAACTGATCAAATTCAGCTATTCGCTTATCAAATAACTGATCAATGTTGTATTCCAGGTTAATCACCTGAAAAGTTACCACATCACTAACCTGATCATACATAGGTTCTCCTAGTCTCTGAAGGGCTTTGCTGTACAACGGATTAATACACTCAACTATTTTTATCCCTTTCTCTGCCAACTCCTGTTCGCTCAACAAGTCAACCCTTTGCACATGCCCATATTCCGGGAAAAAACGAGGCATTACATCAAACACCCGTACCACACTATTTTTAATTACTAATGCTTTCATTTATTTCTTTCTTATTGTTCTGTTAAAACCCAGCTACGGCAAATACCCGTAGAATCTCCGGCAAGTAACCACCAACCTCCGTTGTAGTAAACAGTAGGAAAAGAATAGCCAGCGATGTTAGGAAGCCCATTAACTATCGAGGCACAAGGCTGCCACCAAGAACCGTCCCATTCCCATCCATCAAAAAAGCCACTGCTGCTTCCAGCCAACAGATACCACGTCCCCTCCATTTCAAATACCGACCGAAAGGGATATGCACTCGACAAACCACTAGCTATTGAACCACTATAAGTAATGTCAACCCACGCCGAACCATTCCATTCGTAACCACGATCAGAACCTGTCCCTGTAGCGGCTATTAAGTAAAATGTCCCACCCATTTCAAAAGCTGTCACAGAGACATAGTTCACCATATAGTTTAAACCACTAATTATTGCAGAACTAGCCACCCACGCCGAACCATTCCATTCCCATCCGCTTACGACTCCTTCACTTCCCAGCGAAATCAAATACCATGTCCCACCTATGCTGAAAGCCGTTACAGCGGAATGTTGTTGACTATTATTCAACCCACTAACTATTGATTCATTAGACTGCCAGCCAAAACCACTTTTTACCCAACCCCTCAAGATACCATCCCCGGCGCCTGCTATCAGGTATAATGTGCCATCCATATCAAAAGCCGTTGGAGTTGCATTAGTTCCTATGTCACCCAAAGCATCGAGAGACCAGGATGTCCACATGAAAGCACGATCGGCAATACATCCCAGTAAATGTTTATGTCCAAGCAAATCCATTATGAATCTTTTTGACTAATGAAGTATTCCACCTCCTGAGTTCCGGCATCCGCATTGATACAATGCGCCACAATTTTATTCTTTACATACCCGCTATATTCACGAGAACCTTTCATTACATCCCAATATGCCG
>JBKDZK010000299.1:0-4428 GCA_047971205.1 Draconibacterium sp. | reverse complement strand
TTTAATCTGTTGGAAATAGCATTGAAAAAGTCTAAGATTCATTTATTGGAGTTTTCCTCCTGCCATACTGATAAGGGTACAATTATGGTTTAACTAATAAAGCCCACTGAAATATTTCAGTGGGCTTTATTAGTTAATGTCGTTACAAAAAAAGGTACTGAGAAAGGCCGGTCTTTTCCAGCCAAACTGCCTTTTATTAATATCCGAAGACTTCCAATTCCATAAAACTCATATAAGAATTAGGAGCAGCTTTCGAGTTGACAAAAACAATTGCCATATACTGTCCTTTTACTGCAGTTAAGAAAGAAATAGGGAAACTATCCCCCCCTGGATATTTTGCACTCGCAACCGGTTCTCCCCAAGAAGGTTGAGGTGCATCCGGAGTAATCATTTCATCCCTTAGGTAAATTTCAACATTGTCAATATAACGCCAATGAACAGGCCCCGGAGGATAAATTATGATATTATCAAGAACAAGGGATTCTTTCATATCCACGACAACACATTGAGGCAATGGAGTCCCGACAGCTGAATGCCAACCTGTTGACAGATCTCCATCGAGAACAAGTGCTGGCTGACCTCCTCCACCGTCACCCCAAGGATGATTCCCGTTTCTGGCCTCTGCAGTCCAGCTTGTTCTCGGAAATTTATAGATAAAAGGTTTCTCATACGTTAACCATCCTCTTGCTACTGAATCAATGCCATTGGGAGGCAAAAAAACTGAACGGTATTCAAAAAAAGCACCGACCTTGATATCCGGGCACTTCAATATTTTTTCCTCAGGGAATAAACGCAAGGTTTTTTTCTGTCCTGAAGACGTTTCATATCTGACTTCAGAATAAACCAAAAAGGTAGTCTTTGCATTCCAGGTAATTGTTCCGTTATTGGCATCATCGCGCAGGGCACTTGCAATTGTACGATCAGTGGCACTCAGTACAAAATTATCTCCATAGGAAGTACCAGTGATTTCTGACGGGATAGATGCATTTCCTTGTTTATCATAAGTTTTCACATGAAAAGTATAAGTCCCCTCATTCAGATTATCAACATCTACAACTACAACATCCTGAGATTCTGGAATATCAACTTTTAATGTATCATGATAATTATTCCAATAAATCTCGGCCTGAACAATACTCGGATCCTTTGCTTTTAACCAGGTAAGTCTAAGTTTATTGTACCCCGCATATACTTTCAGTGAATCAGGTTTTTGGGGATATTTCAGGCCACCTGGAACAACAAATTCCTCATAAACACTATCCATATCTTTACACGAAGAGAAACACCCTATGGTAAGGATCACTAAAAATAAATATATTATGTTCTTCATCTTATTATCCATATTCGTGAATATTTTTATATTGAATTAGTCTTTCAACTGGCCCCAAAAAGTTAACTCACCAATAATTACCTGCCCAATCGAAGTCTCAGTTCCATAAGTAGAATAGGTAGATAAGATTTTAAAACGAAGATGAGTAACTGTTTGATAAGGGTCAGGAGCCTGTTCGTTAGGAACTAATTCAAATTCTGTTTTATTGTACCAATAATCGTTGTCTTCACTGGTTACTGGCCCTACTTCCCGACCTTCTCCATAACCCGAGGGTTTAATCTGCTCAAACTCTCCTAAAAGTTCCCAGCTTTCATCCCAACTCCCATCTGGATTAGGATTGTCGCTCCCCCATACCTGAAAAACCCTAGGTGCTGTACTTGAATATAATTCGTACCCCGCACGTGGCCATTTCTGAATACGGCTAATCGACATTTTATGACCAAGCTCAATCGTAAACCACTGAGGCATCGGAGCGCTATGCGAAGTAGCATAAAAATTGCCATCTGCCGTTTCTGGCCCTAACCACAATTGCTCCAAACGATACCCACTGAAACCTTCCGCAGGAGAATAATAGTCAGTAGGCAATGAAGCATTTCTTAATTCTGTTTTCGGAAGTTTGATTTCTTCAAAAGGAGTTAATGTTTTAAATATCGTATCTGATACATTGTTCCATCTGTCGCGCAGATATACTCCAAAATGAGCAGACTGAGCTTCCAATCCTCTTCTTGAAAATTTCATTTTAGCTGACCGTGTATGGAAAGTCTGCAATTCTACCCATTGCCTTTTGTCTGATGTGTTCTCCAAGGTATCTGCCATCAATACAATTGCCAAATCGGCATTAGACTGATTCTCCTCTAGCGAAATGATTACGCCTCCAAACCCCGCTTCCATATCAAATTTTACAGCTTGAACTGAGGGTAGAGTGGGCTGAATGGTTACAGAAACCGGTTCCGAAAGTTTTTCATTAATTCCCACGCTGTAGAGTTTTACCTCTTGAGGATCTGTATTCCCGAAACCTTCAACAACTAGGGTATCAACATATCGCGAAGCTTTTGATTCACATACTAAATTGTTGCGCGTATAAACCACTTTTACGCCAAGCAGGTTATCGTCGTTGGGAATATTATATTTGATGATTGCTCCACCCGGTTTGTTAATAATTTCGTTAACAGTAACAGATGCAGGAGCTGGAAAAGAATCATCGATCAGGTCAATTCGTCCCTCTTCCTGACATCCGCAAAAACAAAAAGAGATCAATAGCCCAAAAATATACATTACTTTTTTCATCGTTCTTTCATTTTTAATTTTTTACCATCCGATGTTTTGAACCAAATTTGGATTTTGTTCGATCACTGAAATTTGGATTGGCCAGAAATAATCTTTCAAAGCAAAATTCTGTTCTTCAAGGAGAATTTTCTGATAATAATCTTCAGCTTTACTTCCTGTTACCTTGAATCCATATATGCCTTTCCCATATTCTGCGGGCGCTTCTTTCCAACGTCGCAAATCCCAAAAGCGTTGCCCTTCAAAGGCAAGTTCAATCATTCGTTCCTGATGGATAATCTGCCTCATCCCAATTTGGGTATTATATTTTCCGGGAACATTACTATACTCATCCCACGCCTTTTTCACCTCGGGTAAACCCGCCCTGGATCGTATCGAATCTAGGTAGAAAAACATATCGCTGCTATGTGCTCCGTTTGGTCCCTCTGACTCATTAATGGCTTCAGCGTACAGCAGGTACAAATCAGCTAAACGTAACATCGGCCATGGATAAGTTATGCAATCATATCCCGTTGCAGAAGTTTGACGATTTTGATAATGAACAACTTTTTTCAAGAAGTAGCCGGTAACCGGTCCCCAGTCATATCCCTTTTTTTGCTGTGCTCCGCCCGCACGACTGGCAACCCAGAACAAATCTCCGGGAATGGGATCATTCACTTCAGGCTTTTGTCCATACCACAAACCTCCATCAAATCCCATCCATGCATAAAATCTTGGCTCCCTGTTAAAATTTAGCTCTACGGTAGAATAATTTTTACGAATGTACCACCGTTCGCTATTACCTCCAACACGCAAGTCGTAAGGATTAACATTACTCCATGCCAAATCGTTTTCAATAGGAATCCCGTGATTTGTATAAAACATCTCGGCAATTTTCAGCGGTGGCTGAATATGATTGTACAAATTAGGCATATCAGGATACTGTTCCCATTGCAAATTGGGAGAAGCGACCATTTGTAAATATCTGTTTGCTACTAATGATGTGTGGGTATTTGTCCAAATAATTTCACTATTCCACTTTTCGGTAATCACATTTCTCAAATCCAGTTCCTGATAAATGGTATCATTAAGCTTCACACGGCTCTGGTGTTTGTATAATTCCATATTTGCTTCGCTGCATAACAGAATTGCTTGTTCGCATGCAACCATGGCAGAATCCCACCTTGCTTTCACCTCATCGGCAGTTTTGGAAGTATTAAATAGCTGGGTCCCTTTGTTATCAACGAGGGTAGCTTGATCACCATTGTTATTGAATAGCGGACTTGCTCCATAGACCATAATTTTTGCTTTCACAGAGGCTGCAATAGGTTTTGTAATTCTACCCAGTTCATCTCTACTTTGAACTTTTAAAGGGAGGTCTGGAATGGCTTCATTAAGCAGTTGGATTACATAATCATAACAATCGTCGATAGGATCGCGATACACGCGAACTTGTTCTACACTTGCATTAATTGGCAGATTCTCTTTAATGAGAGGTATGGAGCCCCATTTTCTGATTAAATGAAAATGATACCAGGCTTTTAAAAATTTGGCCTCGGCTACCCATTGTAATTTCTCCCATTCGGGCAAATCCGGAACCGTTTCCGCCTTCTCAATCATGATATTACAACACCTAATTCCTTCATAAATGCCATTCCAGTCATTTCCGTATGGTGAACTGGCATTTTGAAATCCGCGGGCGATATTAAAAAGATTCCCACTCCAATACCCTTCACTTTCGCGGCGATCGTATATCGACCAAAGCTCATCTCCTGTCATATATCCAGCATCACCATCCAAAGTCCCTTCAGAGGTTAAAAAACCATAACATGTAT
>JBKDZK010000298.1:0-8057 GCA_047971205.1 Draconibacterium sp. | reverse complement strand
GCGCGGGTGTAAAAACCGACCAGGCATAAATGGCACCTAAAGCCAGTTGAATAAGTATGGCACCCAGGATCACATAACCACGGTTTAAAACTTTTGGGTTTTTCATTTGGTTGAATTTTTGATTTTTTTAAGGTCGTCCCGAAAAGCGGGGAAAATTCACAAATCCGTCAACTGACGGCTAATTATCATGTTGTAGCGGAAGAAAATGCTGCATGTGAAATCTGGTACTCATGCTCATTTTAGAAAGGTTGCGGTTGATTTTTTAAAAAAGAAAAAAGACACCCTCTGGTGAAGGTGTCTTCTCATATGTAGCTTAGCGTTTTACGGCTACTTTTGCTCCATCAATAATTGCTTCAACAACTCCGGGGTCGAGCAATGTAGAAGTGTCGCCAAGATTGGTGGCATCACCTTCTCCAATCTTCCGGAGTATCCGGCGCATGATTTTGCCGGATCGGGTTTTGGGAAGGCCGCTCACAATTTGTATTTGATCGGGTTTGGCAATGGGCCCGATAAATTTGTTTACGGTCGCACGAATTTCATCCTCTATGGACGCCAGCTCGGCATCCGTCATATCTTCACAAATGACATAGGCATAAATTCCCGACCCTTTTATGGCGTGCGGATAACCTACCACTGCCGATTCTACCACTTTCGGGTGCTGGTTGATGGCATCTTCCACTTCGGCAGTGCCAATCCTGTGTCCCGAAACGTTGATCACATCATCAATACGGCCAATGATACGGTAATAACCTTCTTCGTCGCGCTTGGCACCGTCGCCGGTGAGGTAATACCCTCGGAAAGATGAAAAATAGGTTTGGTAGCACCGCTGGTGATCTCCCCAGGTTGTGCGAAGCATGCCAGGCCACGGGTATTTAATACACAGGATTCCTTCTACGCTGTTTCCTTTTAATTCGTTTCCTTCGTGATCCAGCAGCACGGGCTGGATTCCCGGCAACGGCAAGGTCGCTAACGAAGGTTTCGTGGGCGTAATTCCGGCAAGAGGAGAGATCATGATTCCGCCGGTTTCGGTTTGCCACCAGGTATCAACAATCGGGCATTTGGATTTTCCCACCAAATCGTGGTACCAGCGCCAGGCTTCTTCGTTAATCGGTTCTCCAACTGTCCCTAAAACTTTTAATGAGCTAAGATCGTGTTTGGTAACCCATTGATCACCCTGGGCAACCAAAGCCCGAATGGCCGTTGGGGCGGTATAGAATTGATTGATTTTGTACTTATCCACCACGTCCCAGAAACGTCCGGCATCGGGCCAGGTCGGAACTCCTTCGAACATTACCGAGGTTGCACCGGCAAGTAACGGACCGTAAACAATGTACGAATGCCCGGTAACCCAGCCAATATCGGCAGTGCACCAGTAAATGTCGCCATCGCTGTATTGAAATACGTTTTTAAAGGTATACTCAGTATACACCATGTAACCGCCGGTGGTATGAACTACTCCCTTGGGTTTCCCGGTTGATCCGGAAGTATAAAGAATAAACAGCACATCTTCGGCATCCATGGTTTCGGCTTTGTTCTCGGTCGAAACATCATTGATAAGGTCGTGCCACCAAATATCCCGGCCATCCTCCCAGCTTACTTCTTCGCCGGTACGTTTAAAAACCACTGAATATTTTACTGAAGGGCAATTTGCCACCGCTTCATCAACAATACTTTTTAGCGGAATGGATTTGGCTCCTCGAAATCCTCCGTCAGAGGTGATCACCACGGAAGCTTCCGCATCGATTACCCTGTCGGCCAGCGCCGTAGCTGAAAAACCTGCAAAAACGATCGAATGAATGGCGCCAATACGGGCACAGGCCAGCATGGCGATGGCGAGCTCCGGAATCATTGGAAGATACAAAGCCACCCTGTCGCCTTTTTTAACACCCAGCTTTTTCAAGCCATTGGCAAACTGTTTTACTTTTTCGAAAAGTTCTCCGTAAGTGAGCCGGACTTCTTTTTCTGTGGGGTCGTTGGGTTCCCAGATAATAGCTACCTGGTCTTTCCGGGTAAACAGGTTACGTTCAAAAATATTCTCCGTAATGTTCAGTTTTCCGTTTACAAACCAGTTTACATCGGGAGATCCTTCGCCTTCAAACTTGTATTGAAGTACCTGGTCCCATTTTTTCTGCCAGTAATGGCTTTCAGCAATCTTTCCCCAAAAAGTATCAGGATCGGCCACGCTTTCCTGGTACTTTCTGAAGTATTCTGCTAAACTTGTAATTTTATTTACCATCGTTATAACTTTATAGTTTTTAATGATTTAATTGATGTCGGAATACGCTAAATGTTCCGGATTAAGATTTTTGCATAATTTTTTACAACAATCGGATAGATTGGCGAAATCAGGTACGCAAGTACCATTATCCGAATTTTCGAAGAGTGTGGAAAAAAGTCGGTATGGTTGATCAAATCGAATCAAGTAGAAAAGGTTTCAGTTACAACTTTTTTATACGGCATATCAAGTTAGTACAAAAAATGTTTTTAGGGGAACAATCAGAGCATATTATAAAACAGCTGTTTGCTTTTGAACAATCTATAGGGGGTTCTTTGTTGTAATCAGGTTTTGTCCGAAGTACAAAAGCAAATTTTTCGAACACATAGGTTAATTGTTCTTTTTAAAGAAGGTCCGATTTCAAAAAAAAGTGATGAAAGTTTCAAGATGCGATTAAAAATTTTTTGCCGGGAAAAGAAGCAAAATAAAACCAGATGGAGCAGATTTGATAATAATGTTTGGCAAAGCGAACTTTTGAAGTATCCATTTGAAAGCTGAAAGGATCAGTTCATGGTATAAAACATAAAAGAGAATGAGAAATACAGGTGCTTTGTGTCAGCGAATTGCACTAATTTTCGGGTAAAAATGGAGAAGATGCAAATACGTAATTTTGAAGATCTGATCAAAGCCGTACAAAAACAGGAAGCCAGAAGGGTAGTAGCTGTTAACGGAATCGACGAGAACACGCTCGAAGCAATGCAGGATGCCGTGCAGCTCAGATTTGTAAAGCCCATTGTAACCGGCGACCGTGAAACCATTGAAAAATCGTGCACTAAGCTGGGGATCGATGTCAATTCTTACGAAATTATTCATGCATCTGATTTACAGGAAGCCACCGAAAAGGCAGTTGAGCTGATCCACGAAGGGAAAGCTGATATTCTGATGAAAGGCATGATTTCGACCGATAAGTTTATGCGTGCCCTGCTTCGAAAAGAACACAACCTGATTCCTTCGAAGGGAATGCTGAGTCACATCGCTGTAGTATCGAATCCGAACTACCACAAGCTGCTGTTGTTTAGCGATGCCGCGGTGTTGCCTTACCCCGATCTGAAACAGAAAATATTAATTACCAATTACCTGATATGCGCTGCCCGTGCAATGGGAATAGAAAAGCCGAAAGTAGCTGTGATCGCTCCAACCGAGCAGATTATTATCTCTATTCCATCGTGTATGGATGGTGCTACCATTGCAAAAATGTCGGAACACGGACAGATCGAACACGGCATGGTTGACGGCCCCATGGCGCTCGACGTAGCCATTAACAGCGACGCGGCTGCCATTAAAGGCTTTACTTCGCCGGTGGCGGGTGACGCCGATTGTTTGTTGTTCCCGAACATTGATGCGGCCAACGTGTTTTACAAAACCAATTCGAAACTGGCCAAAGCCGAAATGTCCGGAATTATTGCCGGGGCCAAAGTTCCGGTGGTTGTATCATCGCGGGGCGATAGTAGAAAAACCAAGTTAAACTCTGTTGCGCTGGCATCGTTAATAAGTTAGAATGATTCGGATTCTTGCCATAAATCCAGGCTCCACCTCCACCAAATTTGCTGTTTATTTCGAGCGCGAATGTGTGCTCAATAAAACCATTCGGCATTCGCTCGAACAGTTGATCCACTATAAAAATGTGGAAGACCAGTTTGAATTCAGAAAAGGATTGATCATCGATGCTTTGGTGGAAGAGAAGATCGATGTGGATTCCATCAAGTATATCATAGGTCGCGGTGGTTTAACCTATCCGCTGGAATCGGGAGTTTACCGGGTGAACAACCTGATGCTTCAGGACCTTCAGCAAGGAGTAATGGGGCACCATGCGAGTAACCTGGGGCCGATGCTGGCCGATTACATTGCCCTTCAGATTCCGGGGGCACAGGCTTTTATGGCCGATCCGGTTGTAACGGATGAGTTGCAGGATATTGCCCGTTTTTCGGGACATCCGATGCTGGAACGGCGTTCTATTTTTCACGCACTGAATCAAAAGGCCACGGCACGGATTCATGCTAAAAAAGTGGACCGAAACTACCGGGATTTAAAACTGATCGTTGCTCACCTGGGAGGGGGAATCTCGGTGGGAGCGCACAAAGGCGGTAGAGTAATTGATGTGAACAATGCGCTGGATGGAGAAGGCTGTTTTAGCCCGGAGCGTTCGGGAACACTTCCGGCGGGGCAGTTGATTGACTTATGCTTTAGTGGAAAACTTGAACGCGACCAGGTACGAAGAATGGTGCTGGGTGAAGGCGGCTATGTTGCCTACCTCGGAACCAACGATGCGCGGGAAGTCGAGAATCGCGCCAAGAGCGGTGACGAAAAAGCACGTATGGTACAGGAGGCACTTTTTTACCAACTCAGCAAAATGATTGGTGAAATAGCGGTTGTTCTCGAAGGAAATGTGGATGGAATTCTGCTTACCGGAGGCTTGGCCTACAGCAAAGACTTGGTTGAATATGTTCAGAAAAGAACAGCATTTATTGCAGATATTTTTGTTTATCCGGGAGAAGATGAACTTGATGCACTGGCCATGAATGCCTTGCTGGCCGCCCAGGGCGAAGTGGAAGTAAAGGAATATCAAGGCCGGAAATAAATGCCTGAATGCTTTAATGAGGGAATGAGCTTCGAGCCTTGCTCTTAGCGGATTACTGCCGCTTAGCACATAAACAGGCCGGGGGCAAAGAGCAAGGGGCAAAGAGCAAGGGGCAAGGAGCAAGGGGCATGGAGCAGAGGGAAAAGAGCATAGAGCATAGAGACACTGGTTATTAGTTTCTTGTCGTTCATGATAATGTAAACATTCAACCTCTTTCCCTTGTAGGGGGTATTTGTATTTTTCGGTATAGTTCACTAAATTGTATGACGTGATTTAACCGGGGCAAGGCAGTTTTACATTAAATCAACCATTATCCTACCTACATGAAGATTCCGTTGCGAAGAATCAACTTTGTGCAAAGCCGTAACTACAACTATTTTGAAGAGTTAAAACAGGAACGGGAGTTTTTGTTGAAATCAAATGCGACGGAAAGCAGTACCAAACTGTACATCCCGTTTTACAAACGAATTTTTGGCAATAAAAAGAAGGTACTGAAAAAGGAAGCCGAAAGCCTTTCGGCAACAGGTACTTATTACCTGGCCGGGCATGCACACAGCATTCCCGATGCCGGAAACCTGTTGCTGGATCAATCGGAAGGAATTACAGAAGGGATTACCGAGAAAGGCATGAAAGTGATCAATTTCCTTCTGGCACTAAACGAAGAAGGGAAATATGATCCGGAGAAACTGGGGTGCTTCGACAATGCCTGCGATTTTGTCGTTCGGCACTTTCATTAGTCAACAGAGAATTCACTATTAACATAACTAATAAACATGGAACTATTTAAGAAACTTTTTGGAAAAGGCATCACCGAAGTAGTGAGTACTGTGGGTGATGTCGTAGATCGTTTTACATTAACGAAAGAAGAAAAGCAGGAGTTTAAACTCGAGATGCAAAGCAGCTTAATGAAACTGGAAGGTGAGCTGGAAGAAACGTACCGGAAGGAACTGGATGCGCGGCAGGAAATTATTAAGGCCGAAATGGCACAGGGCGATTTGTATACCAAACGGGCCCGACCGACGATCGTATATGCCGGCATGTTGTTCATCTTTTTTATTTATGTGCTGGTACCTGTAATTGCTTACATCGGAGGGGCAAAAGAAATGCCTGCCATTGAGCTTCCTCCTGAATTTTGGTGGGCCTGGGGAACCGTAGTAGGAGTGTATGGTGTTGGGCGAACGGCGGAAAAAATGGGCGTTACCAACAAACTTACCAATTTTATTACCGGCTCGGGTGCCAGCAATGTGACAGGCAAAGTAACAACCAACGTAAATGCAGAAGGATGATCACAATTGAACAACACAAACTGGTAGATACCGATGGAAAGATCAAGATTTCTTTTCAGGAAACACCCAATGTGTCGGGGCCTTTTAATGCGGGCCTGCCAGATACTATTGTGATTCATTACACAGCAGGAAGTTCACTAACTTCTTCCGCGAAATGGCTGCAAAATCCGGCGGCAAATGCGTCGGCTCATCTGGTACTTGGTAAAACGGGGGAAGTCATTCAGTTGGCGCCTTTTAATGTCAGAACCTGGCATGCCGGGCGAAGCACCTGGAAAGGACGATCGGGTCTCAATCAATACAGTATCGGAATTGAAATTGACAATGCTGGGCCGCTGACTCAGACTCCGGAAGGATACCTGACTCATTTTGGCAAGAAAGTCGAGAATAAAGATGTGGTGCTGGCAAAGCATAAGTTCGACAGCAGCGAACGGGGGTGGGAGGCTTATACTCCGCAGCAGCTCCAGGTAGTAGAGGAAATTTGTCAGGCGTTAAAAGTGGTTTATGGAATAAAGGAAATTCTGGGACACGACGACATTGCTCCATCACGGAAACGTGATCCCGGACCAGCATTCCCTTTGGAGTCGCTTCAGGGAAGGGTGATGTTTGGCCGCAATGAAGACTTGCCCGACGAGCCCGATGACGAAGCTTTGGTAGACGCCGCTGTGGTTTTTGCGGACAACCTGAATATACGATCTAATCCCAGTACGAATGCTTCAATGGTTTCGAACCCGCTTTCAAAGGGAACGAAAGTCAGAATTCTAAAATCGCAGGGAGGTTGGTCGTATGTAAAAGCCGATATCGAAGGCTGGGTGAGCAATCAATGGCTCCGAAACGTATAAAAAGCCTGTTTCCATTCATAGCATAAAAGCACTTGTCCCGGTTTTCCGGGGTAGGTGCTTTTTTATACCAGGCTAAAAATTTTATTGACGATCAAACCCAGCAACTTGTTTTTCAACTCGTCGATTTTGATTTTAGCCAATCCAATATTTTTAAGCCCTACCATCTCAATCAGGTCCTTTTTTGCCATCACAAGCCATTCCAGATCACCTTTCGAAAGTTCTCCGTTTAGTACCATTAAAGTCCAGCTTTTTATGTCGGTTTGCAGCGAGTCGATCAGGTTAACGGCGTCTTCTTTTGCCTCGTTTTTAAACTCGTTTACCGTGTTGAGTGCGAGCGAAATTCCTTCGTCTTTTAACTCCTTTAAAAGTTTTTCTAAATCTGCCATTGTTCAAGTTTTAAATATCTGAAGGTTTAATTTTTTTACTTTCCAGTTGTGCTATCTGGTCAAACGCAGGGCCAATTATTTTTTTGGCTTCTTCAATAAAGACTTTGCTTTGTTGGCCCTGTGTTTTCCATTTCAAAAGAAATCCAGCCAAAAGATGGCCTTCTTCATTGAGCATCTTTTCCCACATTTTTACAGTGATCTCGTTCTTCGGACGATTTTTCTCGTATTCATAAATCTTCTGAAGACTGGAAGTGAGCAGTAAAACCTCGTCTTTGTGCTGATCAAAATCATCGGTGGCAAGGTCCATCACGCTCAATGCATCCACTTTCAGCGATGTAGTTTGCACATACGAATATTGGTCGAATTGCGAAATGGTAGCGCAAGCCCAAAAATCGATGAAAAAGCTGAGCAAGAGCAATTGATTAATCATTCTGTTTAAATGACTTTTCTTTTGAATGTTGTTGATTATTAATTTGATTTAATGGATTCGCTATTCAATTTACGGAAAATAGCTTGGAAATCAATACTCAAATTTTGAGATGATCTTTATGGTGTTCTGACCACGAAAAACTTAAGCGAAGGGAAAACATGAATAGTTGTATTGGGAAAATGATCAGTTGATGAATAATTCATTTCAGACAGGGCCTGAATCATCTGTTTTTATTTATGAATTTCATGGAATAAAAGGTATTT
>JBKDZK010000297.1:0-3067 GCA_047971205.1 Draconibacterium sp. | reverse complement strand
GACAGGAATAATAAAGAGGCAAAAATAAATTGGAGATTTGAAACTGATGATGCAAGGATCAAATTAAAACATCTTTACCCGAAATTAGAATATTGACACGACACTAGATACATACAAAGATAGCATTTAAGGTAAAAACAAAGGAAATAAAGAATAAATGAATCTCACTAAGACACTTCTGTAGAACATCTTAAGCGAATAAAGGCAATCATAGGAAAGTATAAAATTTGACTGGCAGAAAATGGGAATACGAGTTATTTCCAATTTCCTGGGAGGAATACGAAAATAAAATTGGCTTTATAAAAGCAGAGCAGCAACTGGAAAATAGATTGTTGTATGGGTTTTATCCGGAAGTAATAAATAATCAAGGCAAAGAACGGGAAACTCTAAAAAATCTTGTAGCCAGCTATTTATATAGAGATATTCTGGCATTTTCAGATATAAGAAAGCCTGAAGTTCTCGACCAACTATTGCAAGCTTTAGCTTTGCAGATGGGCAATGAAGTTAATTACAATGAATTATCTCAACTCATAGGGGTGAATAAAATTACCATACAGAATTATATTGATATTTTAGAAAAAGGCTACATCGTTTTTCGTCTTAATAGCTTTAGCAGAAACTTAAGAAATGAGATCAAGCAAAATCGTAAAATTTATTTTTATGATAATGGCATTCGAAATATGATAATTGGGGATTTTAAACCTTTGAACCTAAGGCTGGACAAAGGAGCTTTGTGGGAAAACTTCCTTGTATCAGAAAGGCTAAAACAAAATATCTACAAAGACACATTTGCAAGAACTTATTTCTGGAGAACGCAACAACAGCAGGAAATCGATTTTGTAGAAGAAAAAGACGGAAAATCACTGCATTTGAGTTTAAGTGGAAAGATAAGAAAACCAAGTTCCCTCAAAAATTTTTAGATGCATATAGTACAAATGGATTTGTAATTGACAGAGAAAATTTTAGAGATTTTGTAAGCATAAAAAACTAAATACCAATGCATATGACACACAGATATGAACCTTGAATTGTGTGTCATTGCGATCACGAGGCTTTGGAAGAAGCAACCTAAAAGAATATCGAACACGAATATTTGAAAACCGCTCAATAAGAATTCATCATTGAAATTTCCGGATTTTTTCCTCCAGCCGTACCGCATAATTCTCCTCTCCTTCTGTCAGCACCGCATTATCAACTTTTTGAATATCGTCCTCATTGGTCCGGTTGTAGCGAATCGGTGGGTTTCCGGGTGTGCAAAACAGGTAGTTTTCTTTTACCAGGTTGGTAGTAGCCCGGTGAAAACGCAACGGCGATTTGGCGATATTGTAAATCAGGTTATTGGCCACAAGTACATCGGTAGTCCCTTCATCCAGAAACATACCGTTGCTTTCGGCTCTACCCGCATTTATTTGTACATCGTGAATGTGATTGTTTACCAGGCGGCTTCCCGGCTGCAGACCCAGCATGTAAATTCCTCCTCCATCGCTCAGCACGTTCATTATATTGTGGATATGGTTTCCATCAATTACATTTTCCCGGCAAGGCGTGACCACCGGGCTCCACATCCATCCAACAGAAATTCCGGTATACGGCAGGTTATGTATGTGATTGTTTTTGATGTTTACCTCAGCTGTTAAGCCGCACCAAATCCCCACTGCCCCATAAAGCCGAACACCACACTCGGTAACGGTGCAATTTTCTATGGTATTCGCAGTCGCGACTTCATCAGGAGCTTCCTGCCACCAGGGCTGGCTGTTTACCCGGCGGTCCTGCCCTTCTCCTATCATGATCCCGTTACCGGAAATATCGGAAAACTGGGAATTGCTGACACGACAATTTCGACAGCCGGTGGAAAACCATAAGCCGGAGCCTCCCAAATTCTGAAAAGTGCAGTTATTAAAGGTAATGTTCTCTGCCCATTCGGCTTTGATCGCTGCCGGAACCACGCCCCATTGTTCGCTTGCCGGGCGCGGATCGTAAAAACAAGCCTGAATGCCGCAATATCCACGGGCCGGTGTTCCCCACGCACTGTGCCGGAACGTAATTCCTTCAAAAGAAATGTTTTTAACCGGTTGCTCTTTTGTTCCTGTCAACGTTAAAAGACCTTCTGAAGTTGGGAATACAACATCCAGTTCTTCTGGATGCTGATCGGGCGGCAACTTCAACAAAATTTTCCCGGTTTCAGAATCGAAATACCACTCAAAGTCCGCATCAAGAAAGGCCCTGTCATTTTCCAGAAAATACCGGGGATGCTCCTCCCAATTACCCAGGTTAAAGAACGGAAGGCATTTAGCCCCGATGGAATCTACCGCAATAATTAGGTTTTCCTGAAGATTTATATCCTTTAGCCCGATCCGGGAAACTGACCAGTCGTGCAACAACACCAGCTCTGTATCATCTGCTTTCTGAGGTACCGGGAACTCATCCGCATCAAAAGAGAAATTCGTACGGCGGTCGTCCCCCACTTTTTTCACCCGCAAAAAACCTTCGTTCGGAAATCTTGTGCGGACACACCGTTTATCGCCAATAAATAACTCATGGGGAACTTTGCCCGGTTCCACAAGGGCTTCCCAGAGTCCGTCGTCCAGTTGCTGCCACTCCCGAATCCTGATTCCACCTGAAATTATTGGATTGGCCCCTTCTTCGGCCCTCAGTAAAAGCTGTGTTTCCGGGTTGGAAAATATTCCGGGCTCAACGGAAAGAGGCTCTTCCTGAAAATACGCTCCTTCAATAAGATGAATGACAAAGCTCTCCGAAACATCGTGCGGCAGGTTTTCCAGCGCTTTCCGAATGCTTCTAAAAGGCTCCTTCGCAGTTCCTGAATTTGCATCGTTTCCGCCTGGAGAAACATAAAACTCGGTGCTGTTTCGGCTACACGAGGTTATCATAAGGATAATGCTTACCAGCAAACAGTTTCGGATTGAACGGCTCATGATCATTGCTAACTTTTTATGAATATTGCTTCTAAAATTATCGAAATTCAGACAAACACCAACTTTCCCCGGCAGATAAAACCGCGAACAATTGTCCATTTAAAACGTTATTTTCCCAAAACCGCATGGGTTTA
>JBKDZK010000296.1:0-2904 GCA_047971205.1 Draconibacterium sp. | reverse complement strand
GATATGAATAATATCGTTGCAGATTTGGTTGCGGTTGTTTTCCAGTACATCATTGATATTGTCAAAGCGGTAAATAGTGGGAATGGATTGATATTTCTTTTCTTCCCGTTCAATGGCTGTCGTCTCTACGTCAATCAGGCAATTGAAATTGCGTTGACCGACTTGCTGTCCAAAGTTATCGGCGACTTGTCCAACCATATAACCTTGTGGCAGCGTGGCAATCTTTCCTTCCGGTACCAGGAAATCCATTTGGGTAGAGAAAGTGGATGACTGCATATTGCGGTTAATGTTGATGGATTGCCGCTCCTGTAGTATTTTGCCCATCCTGTTCTGGATGAATTTAGCGGTTTCTCCTATTGACTGCCCGGCAAAAACATTCCCGATATTGGTCAGGATAGCATTGGCCTGTTCCTTTCCGTAATCCCGGATAAGCTGGTCAATAGTCTGGAGACCTACCAATATGGATATCTTATTGCTCCGGGCTGTTGCAATTAAAGTGTCCAACCCCCGGAAATAAATAGTGGGCAGCTCGTCAAAAACCAGCGATGCTTTATGCTGCCCTTTCCTGTTCATTATCTTGAGCATCCGGGTAATGTAGAGTGAAAGCACTGCCCCGTACATCTCAATGCGGAGTGGGTTATTCGCCAGGCACAAAACTTTTGGCAGCTTTGGATTATTAATGTCAAGCGAAAAATCATTCCCGGAACAAATCCAGTAAATTTCTTTGCTGATAATCTTTGAGATAGCAATCTTCAGGCTTCCTAATTGCCCTTCCAGTTGCTCATTAGCCCCGCGTTTATGTGCATTGATAAAAGGGTTGACAATGTTTTCCACATCCTTTTCTTTGGAAAGGATGGCAAACAAATCATCGTATTCCAGTTGCAGCAGTTCAATGGCATGAGGTAAAGTGCAATACTCCCCGTCACGGTATTTTTTCAGGAACCAGATGATGGCAGCAAAGAAGGAAACTGCTGATTCGGAAAAAAATTCCCCTTGTTTGCGTATCCATTCCCGGTTTAGATTATACAATACCGTCCGGGATGATTCAAAGGCATCGATAGGGCTTTCCATTAGTTCCGGGGCCAGAGGGTTGCAACGGTAGGATTTCCGGATATCGTCAAAATTGATCACGTAAAACCGGGCCTGCTCCGGCAACACCTTCTTCTTTCTGGCTTCCAAAAAATAATTATAAACAACATCGGATAAGTCCGGGTATTTAAAGTCATAGACACACATCGAGAACCCTTTTGAAAGATGTTGTTTTATAAAAGGCAATACCACCGAATAGGATTTCCCGGAACCGGGAGTTCCGATAACCATGGTTCCCCGGAACGGATTGATGACATTAATGTAACCGGAATGTGTTTTGTTCTTGTATTGAAACTGTGTCGCAAGGTTAACGGAGAATTCGTTTCCCTTTAAGTTTTGTTCCTGAGGAAAGCTTTCGTTCTCCAGGTTGAAACGGTCTTTCATCAGGTTGACATTAATGAGTTTGGAGATATTGTCAAAGCCGATATTCAGGATGACAAATCCGAAAAAAGAAAGCAGCAAATAAACCGTTGCCGTTTTAAAAACCAACAGGCTTCCCCAATAAAGGGCAGAACCAATAATTATCTGGATGACAATTTCAGAAACTTTTAAATCGCGGTCTTTTTTTTCTTTGGTACCGATGCAGGTAACCGCCAGAAAAGTCAGACAAACGGCTTTTGCCAGAATAGTATCTCCTAAAAAACGAATGTGGGTTATTTTTTCGGTTACCGCGGCAAACTCAGGGATATAAAGGCCTTTCCCGGCAAAAAAATGAATTTGGCTGATGTACAAGGTCAGCAGTAACAACAGGTAACTGAAAAATCGGAAACCTTCGTGCATTTTTCTTAATTCCGGCGATTCGTTCAACATAGTAAAAGAAAGCTCCCTAAATCCCCCAAAGGGAGACTTTAGGTAAGCATTTTGTGATTAGTTATTTAATTTTCCTGCTTCAAGGATATCTCTGTCTTTTACTTCAAGACTAAGTTTTCGCCCGGTGTTACCCAGTGCTTTCTCAAGCATTTCAATGGTTAGTATCCGCTTGTCAGGAATCATAAACTTGGGCAATACAAACACTTCCCTGAGTTTTGTTTTTGCCGGAATCGTTTTAATATTGTAATGTTGGTATTCAGGTTCAACCGGGTATTCCTGAACATTAGTGGCTTTGTACTGCCTTTTATCGCCAATCCACCAGTGAAAACCTTCTACCTCGTAACCCAGGTTGGTATTATTGGTGATTTCCAGTTCAAAAAACAGGGCATCGTTTTCCAGGTAAATATTGGTCAGCCGGATTTTTATCCCGTCTTTCTTCTCCTTCCGTTTTTTAATGTACTTCTTATTTTGGGAAAGGATTTGATAAATGATTTCCCGGAGCAAATATTCGGGGAATCTTCCACCTGCCAGGTTTCCGTTTTTCATAAAATGAAAATCATCCAACTGCCAGGATAGATTATTGGTATCGGTATATTTTATGAACAGGGAATAGACTTTATCAGCGCTTACAAGGGTTAGCGATGATTCGCCTTCAAAGTCTTTCACGGCTTTTACCCGGACCAGGTTCGGATGTTCAGAGACAATTTCAGCCATGATTTTGTTGTGGTCACCTACCTGTAGGTAGGTTATTTTTTCGTTGCTGATAATGTGGGTTGCCTTATTTTCGCAGACCTCAATCCGGTCTTGTGCTTTGCCTGCTATTGAAAAGAAAAACAAAAAGGGCAAGATAAAAATGAATTGTTTCATGGTATTTAGTTTTGATTGATGAGATATACAATTGTGTTTTTGCGGACGGTTACCTTTTTCAGGCGTACCCTTTTCAAAAGGATTTGCGTGGTACGGTCGGCAGCGCGAACCCCTGCATAGGTCAGAGGATCGTCCGTC
>JBKDZK010000295.1:0-1527 GCA_047971205.1 Draconibacterium sp. | reverse complement strand
AAAACCTATCTCGGAGCATTGGTCGAGTAAGTTGGCCAGCGTTCGGTCACTGACCAAAAAGTACAGACAGTCCTTTTTAATTACGAAATCTTCAGGTTGATAAATAACTTCGTGTTTGATTTTGAAATCGGTGCAGAACTTGATGAAATATTCAACCGAGTCTTTGGGGTGATAAGTAAACGGAGGATAGTAAAAAATAAATTTCTTGTACTTTGTGATGGACTCCAGGTTTTCAGCAAAGCAATCGTAAACGGCCTGGCCAAAATCCTGTCGCACGGTGTTGCTGTTTTCAGCCGATTGTATGTTCCAATCGATGATTAAAAGCTGTTCAGCCGGAACTTTTCGAATGATCTCGTTTACTTTCGGGTGGTCAAAATTCATGATGATGTACTTGCTGTATTTGCCCAGGCTTTCATCAATAATTTTTTCGAACAGGCCAATGTTGTAATGATGAAACTGCAAGTCGACACTTACATTTTTGTTCAGGTGTTTCAGAAACGAGTGATACAACACCTCTTTGTATGCTTTGAAAGTGTCGAGAAAAAGAAAAACCTTGGTGATTTTCCTGGTTACAAAATACCCGCGGTTGGGCACCGACTCTACAACGCCCCGTCTTTTTAGCTCGGCATAAGCCTTAAACACTGTATCGCGCGACAGTTGCGACTCCTTTATTAGCTGGTTGACCGAAGGAAGCATTTCTCCTTCTTTTAACTGGTTTTGGCTAATGGCATCGATGATAGAATCCACCAATTGCTGGAATTTTAGTACGTTGGAGTTTTCCTCGATAGAGATCTTAAATTTGTTCATAGTGCAAACTCAGGCTTGTTTTGTCAGTGTTCTGTTCTGTTATGCAAAAGAGAAATAAATGTAGTGTAATTGTGTTGGAGTAGATTTAAATCCGGTCCAAGTTTTAACATTTATTAATGATGTGCCGATAATAAGCAAATGCGTGGGGCGTTTATTCAGAAAAGGATAGGGTGTAGTGTTTTTTTCTTAGTGGTTAAGTTTGGTCAGCAATTCTTTTTACGCTTCACTTTTATCCTTTTTTCTTCTAAATTTGATTCTCAAAAATAAAACCATGCTTCGCGACCTCATTGAAAAGAACCGCAGTTACCGCAGGTTCAAATCCGAAATAAAATTACGCCCTGAACAAATTGAAAGCTGGGTTGACCTGGCCCGTTTAACCGCCAGCGGACGAAATATGCAGCCATTGAAATATGCCATTGTTACCGATGAAAAGCTATGCGGAAAGATTTTCCCGTTTTTGGGATGGGCCGGATACCTGAGCGACTGGAAAGGGCCAGCTGAACACGAACGCCCGGTGGCTTATGTACTGGTTTTAAAAGATCGGCTGATCTCCGAAAATCATTATTGTGACGACGGCATTGCCATGCAAAGCATTCTTTTGGCCGCGGTGGAAGATGGTTTTGGTGGCTGTATTGTGGGCTCGGTTAATAAAAGCAAGATATCGCGTTTGCTGGAATTACCGGCACATCTTGAATCTAATAATTCCCCTTGGCTATGCCA
>JBKDZK010000294.1:0-4123 GCA_047971205.1 Draconibacterium sp. | reverse complement strand
CATGTAGCTGGTTGGTACCGGAATATCCTGGTAACGACGCAAATCGTTTTTCCCGGGACGCCGGTGGTAAGGAACTCCGTAGTAATCGTTCTCTGCCAGCGGGAAACTGCTCATCGCACGAACAGCGTGGTCGGCCACATAATTTACATCGGGCGGAAAAAAGCTTTGGTAGCCTTCGTGCACCCGAACCGCCACATTCGCCCACCAAAGAAAAGTGTGGGTTACGGGTGCCGGGTTGTACAATCTTCCACGCAGCTCAATTAATGAACTGTCGGGGCGCAGCCGTATGCCGTGCATGCCTTTCAAACGGTTCATGGGATCGTATTCCGACATCCACACGGTGCGTGCCCCGTCCGCTTCTTCTTCGATATGTACCGCAGTTGGCAGATAGGTTCCCGGGCGGTGGTGCTGGGGCCAGTTAAACTCAACACCACCGCTTATCCAGGGGCCTGTAAGCCCTACCAAAGCCGGTTTTATCACGTGTTGTTTGTAAAAGAAATCGTAGTTATTGTTGGCTTTGTCCTGTGCTTCAAAAATACGTCCGCCGATTTCGGGCAACATTACCAGGCGCACAAAATCGTTTTCAAGCCTTACTGAATCGTATTTTTTATCCGTTTTATGATCGAAAACTTTATCGATAAACGGAACAGGGTAAACCTTCCCGGAAGATCCCTGGTAAACCCTTTTTTCAAAAAACATCGGGTTAATTTCAGGTTTCCCCAAACCATAGGTCGGTACTATTATTTCCTCTCTTTTACAAATTACTTGGTTGATCATTCTTTGAAAAAACTAGTTGAACATTTTTTGTATTTCTTCGGGGGTCAGTTCGCTGACCGGTGCAAACTTTTCGCTGCTCATGTACTTCAACAGACTGTATTTTAATTGACGGGCTTCCGGCCGGTTTTCCAGGTCGGAAGTTAAATCGATGCCCGAAATCAGCAGTTTGCCTTTGCCCACGCGAACTTCAAAAAGTAAGGCCAGTTGGCGGTTGGTCACCCAGTCGTCGATAACCCTGACGATGGGTTGCAGTGGTTGTGAAAAAGCTTCAAGCATGATTGCATTTGAATGGCTCATGGCATCCCACCACTGCCAGTTGGAGTGGTATTCGGTGGGGAATTGCTTCAGTGCCGGATGTGCAGGATCGCACAAAATCCCCAGTGTGTGTGGTTTTTGACCTCCTGTCCAGGCGGTATTCCAAAAAATACTGGAAAAGCCAATGCCAATATTTCCTCCGTAGGCCGCGTTTATGCTGCCTTTTAAGGTTGTAAGAAGTACATCTTCGCCATTCTTTAGGGCATCGATGGTTCTCTCATCGAGCGTATTAACCACCCTGATATTTTTTGAAACCGGAGGCACCTGCGCCGGATAAACCCAGCAATCCCAGCTATTGGCAAAATCTCCGATATTCACTTCGAGCGTGACTTTTCGCGGGCGGTTTTCTGGCTGAAATTCATAAACTACTTGTCCCAGTTGAAGGCCGTTGCCAATGGAAATATTCTGTTGCCCCAGTGTACCTTCGGCAATTGTTTTATCGCCCTCCGTAAGTTTCCATGCCGGGTTGGCTGAGATGGGATTTTCGCCAAAATGAGCCACTTCGATAGCGGCAGTCAGGCTTTCGCCTTCGTTAAAAATTCGCTTTTGCAGTCTTGCCAGGGGCACGGTGGTATTGCAAAAACGCCTGTACTCTTCGGGCGAAATGTAGCCTTTTTCTTCCCAGAACGGATCGAGAACGCCCACCAGTGCAGTTCCCTGTCCGGGGAAATCGTGTAAGTCGAGCAACTGAAAACCGCCAAAGCCCGGTGTTCTCAGGGCTGCTTCAATATCGGCTTTGTAACAAAGTGCCTGCAGTTTTCCGGAGGCTAGTAGAAAGCTGTCGGCCAGTTCTTCCATGTGGTGGGCTTTCAGGCTTTCGCGGAAAAGCTCGAAATTTTTGGCTTTTAGTACGCCTGTATATTTTTCAATTTCCCGGAAGTTGGGATACACACACCACTGTCCGATTTCGTGGCTGACCACGGGGATATCGTATTGCGCTATTTTATCGGTCCAGTCGTAATCGCTTCGGGGAGGTTCGGAATTGATGATGCTGTTGAGTTGCTGGCCCCATCCCTGGATACGGGGAGCCGGTAAATTGTGGTACTGGTTTACCGAAAGGGCCGGCCAGCCTGCTGCACTGGTATACACACGGCGTGAATCTTTTTCTGCCCAGTGCTTCACAAAGCCGGTGAGAAATTCTGCGTGGTGCGGGCCGCCGGGCTCGTTGCCGTAAGCCATCATTACGAACGACGGGTGGTTGCCATACGTGTCCACAATTAGTTCGCTTTCGTCCATAATGTACTGATCGATGGGCAGGCCGCTGCCCAGTTGCGTACTGACATTGGCCCACGACGAACACTCCACCTGCAGGTAAATACCCATTTCGTCGGCTGCCTTAAATGCGGCTTCGGGCGGGCACCACGAGTGAAAACGGACGTGGTTGAGTCCGTGAGCTTTAACCGCGGTGTATATTTTTTTCCAGTATTCTGTTCCGGTTGGTGGATAGCCGGTTAGCGGGAAAATGGCACATTCGAGTGTTCCGCGCAAGAAAATAGGCCGCCCATTGTTGGTAAAACGTGTGTCTTCGGGTTTGAATTCGCGCAAGCCAAAATCGATCGTTTTATGATCGGTCTCCTTTCCTGCTTTTAGTTGTAAATTCAGTTCATAAACGTTGGGGTTGAACTCGTCCCAAAGCAGGGCATCTTTTCCCAATGGATAGCTCATGGTGAGCTTGTTTATTCCGGGGGTAAGCTGGTAGTTTTCTGATTTTTTGATGACAGAAGCACCTGTATTTTTAAGCACTGCACCTGCGCTGAGGTTTGCAGTCTGACGTTCTTTCAATGTATTGACAACGGTAGCTTTGATGTGAAGCAGTTTGTTCTCCACATCAGGAAATACAGCCACATTGTCAAAAAATATTTTGCCGCTGGCATTGAGCGAAAGATCGCCAACAATGCCGTTCCAATTGGATTGGGTGTGGTAGGTAATGCTGTGTGAATCGATGCCCGGATCAACCTCTTTTACACGATTGTCTATGCGGATGGCCAGCGTATTTTCGCCTGCTTTCAGAAAGGACGTGACATTGAAAACATGAGGCACCGCCAAACTGTTTTGAGTTCCAACATGTTCTCCGTTTATCCACACATCCGATTCCCAGTGAGGACGTTCGAGGTTGAGCTTTACATGTTGTTGCTCCCAGCCTTCCGGAATAACAATTGTTTTTCGGTACCATGCTGCGCCGGTGTATTTTTTCTCGGGCTGAAGCCAGTACGGAATGCGGACATTTTCAGCGCTGGTATAGGGCGCGTAATTCTCATCATTGAACCAGAAGTGGTTTTTTAATGTACCTGTCCATTGTGTTTCAAAGGTGATGTTATCGCCTTTGCCGTTTTCTACCATTGATCCCGGTAAGTGCACACTTTCCGGCAATGCCGAATTGAACCATTTCTCGTTGATCCCGCGGTCGTCGGGATCGGTCCGGAACTGCCATTCACCCGAAAGGTCGATGGTGGAAGCGGAACGTTGCGAACAGCCTGTAAAGCTGGCCACGATAATAAGGCTATAAAAGAATAAAGTTCTCATTTTTCCAGTTTTTATTGATTTTCGGAAGGAGTGATTCGTGCGATCCAACCACCGCCCGAACTCATTCGGATGGTAAGCGGGGTACCTGCTGTTAACGTTTTTCGGATCAGGTTCATAAAATCCATTTTTATTCCGCGTATTCCCCAACTCTCAAACAGGTCGAAAGCTTCGTCCCATTGCTTTTCAAGGGTTTTCCAGATTACCCACAACATTACGTCAACACCTTTTGAGCGGGCATATTCGGTTACTTCGGCCATATCCAGTCCGGGCACAACTGCGAGTAAATTATCTTGTGGGCTCCAGCCATCGTCAAAAAGAAAATACCTGAAACCTTGGTCGGCGCAGAAATCAATAAAATACTTGGCTGTTTCGGTATTGATTCCCGCTTTAAAGTCAACTCCGTAGATATTGTTTTTTGCCCACCAGTCGAACATTACAACGCCGGGTTTTATCCACGATGTATCCTGAAGCGCATTGGGCGACGAAAGCAGGTAAACCATGTTGTTGT
>JBKDZK010000293.1:0-2519 GCA_047971205.1 Draconibacterium sp. | reverse complement strand
CCATACAAGAACTCCAAATCGCACGAAGAGATCAGAGACAAATGCATGAAGGTGCGTGACGAGATAATGCTCGAAATGCGTTATTTCTACGATCATATTCTTAAGCCTCAGCAAGGATAGTCAAAACAAAAACGCAACCGGGATTAGCGAAATACTTCTCCCGGCTGCGTTTCAATATGTTTAAATGTTGTATCAGAAAATACAAAACTTGCTCATTTTTTCTGACCACATTACATTATGTCAGTACTAGCCCTTTGCCACAACTGCCTCTACTTCTTCTGGTGTAATTGGTACCCGTTCTCCGATAATTTCGGCACCGGTTTCTGTAATCAGGATGTCGTCTTCCAGGCGAATACCACCAAAATCGCGGTATTCGTTCACTTTGTCGAAGTTGATGAAATCTTTGTTGATACCTTCTGCCTGCCATTTGTCAATAAGCGCGGGTATGAAATAACATCCCGGTTCGTTGGTGATCACGTATCCCGGTTTCAGGCGTTTGCCCATGCGCAAATAGGCTGTTCCAAACTGATCTACCGGACGAATTTCATCGTCGTATCCAACATGAATTTGTCCCAGATCTTCCATATCGTGAACATCCAATCCCATCATATGTCCCAAACCATGAGGCAGAAACATGGCATGTGCACCGTTTTTAACCGCCTCTTTTATATCGCCTTTCATCAGCCCAAGGTCTTTCAAACCGGCAGCAAGCACTTCACAGGTCGCCAGGTGAACCGACAAATAAGTAACTCCCGGCTTTGAAAGCGCGGTAGCAGTGTTGTTGGCGGCCAATACAATTTCGTAGATTTCGCGTTGTTTTTGCGTAAACTTGCCCCCTACCGGCGTAGTACGGGTAAAATCAGAAGCATAGTGCAACAACGATTCGGCGCCGGCATCGCAAAGCATTAAACGACCTTCCTGCAAAATTTGAGAGTGGTCGTGGTTGTGCAACGTTTCGCCGTTCATTGACAGGATAATGGGAAACGAAGTCATTCCACCTCCGGCCAAAGCAATTCCTTCAATTGTTCCCGCAATTTTTTGTTCCCAGTTTCCGGGGAGCGCCATTTTCATAGCTGCAACATGCATTTGATACCCCGTGGCACAAGCTTTCCTAATCTCTTCAACTTCTTGTGCTTCTTTTATTTCACGAAGCGAAATAACCGCTTTAATCAAATCGAGCGAAGCATGGGCATTGATCGATTGTGCCGAAGTTCCCAGCAGGTTTTCGAGTAACAATTTGTTCTCGGCCCGGTAAGGAGGAAGAAAGTGTACTTTTCGTCCGGCATCTTTTGCTGCTTTTACCAGGTCAAAAACTTTGGCAAAAGGCGCTGTATTGGTAATTCCCGCTTTTGCGGCATTTTCCTGCAATGTAACCTGTGGCCCCATCCAAATAATGTCTTCAATGTCCACATCGTTTCCAAAAATAAAATCTTCGCCACTGTCGAAATCCACAACGCCTGCCAGCCCGGGAAAATCAAGGCCAAAGAAATATAAAAAATTGCTGTCTTGTCTGAAATGATAGGTATTATCCCTGTAATTCATAGGAGCTTCCACATTGCCCAAAATCAGCACAATTCCGGTTAGTCCTTTTGTTTTCAGAGCCTTTCTCCTGTTAATGTATGTACTTTTGTCAAACATAGTATTTGAATATTGTTATGAGTTTTCGAAAATACAATTAATCTCACCAAATGCGTAAGTGCAAAATTTAATAAGTCATAAAAATAGACTAAATCATCTGAAATTTGGCTGACACCTGTCAGGTTAGCTTCAAGTCTTAATCGGTCATTTTTTTGTTAAATGCATGCTTTAAAAACATAACATATTTAAATGAATCGTCGTAAATTAAATTGATCAACTAAAAATCTAAACGTCATGGGCAACTCGTTAATGAGCTATTTAAACAGCCGCTTACAAGAGGAAAAATCCTTTCAGAAAGGGCACGTCGGAGCTGCCGGGCCTGTTATCACCATTTCGCGGGAAGTGGGTTGTAACGGACTAAAACTGGCCAATCTGCTGGCAATGGAATTGAACAAACAGCGGATGCTTGCCGACTGGAAAGTACTTAGCAAAGAAATCTTTTATGAAAGTGCCCGCGAACTGAATCTGGCGCCTGAAAAGATACTAAAAGCACTCAACAAAGAAGACAGTTACACCTTTGAGCAAATTCTGACAGCCTTTGGAGAAAAACGCTACAAAAGCGAAGCGAAGATTGCGAATACGGTAAAAGAAGTAGTCCGATCGCTGGTTATAAACGGGTTTAACATTATTGTTGGAAGAGCCGGCCACATTATTGCCGCCGATATCAAAAATGCGCTTCATATCAGGCTGGAGGCACCGTTTGAATACCGGCTAAAAAACATTATGTGCAACAACAATTTGTCGCGTGCCGAAGCAAGCGCTTTTATTGAGCGGGTAGAAAAAGAACGGGTAACTTTCCGAAAAGCAATCAGGGCCGAACAATCGCACGATGTGCATTTCGACCTGATGATAAACCGGGCCTCTTTCTCCGACCGGCAGGC
>JBKDZK010000292.1:0-1761 GCA_047971205.1 Draconibacterium sp. | reverse complement strand
AGCCAATACCCATTCTTTTTAATTGACAATCAAAATTCTAAACATTATATCATCATGAAAAAATTAACCTTTATTGTTCCGCTTCTGTTTGCCTTTTTTGTACAGGCGCAGCTGGAACACGAAATAACCGACTATGTGTGGCCTACCGACGAAAAAGTGCTGCAAAAGCTCGAAGACTGGCAGGACCTGAAATTTGGTTTGCTGATGCACTGGGGAACTTACAGCCAGTGGGGAATTGTTGAATCGTGGTCGATTTGCCCCGAAGATGAAGGCTGGTGTGCCCGTAAAAAAGGAAGTAATCCGGACGATTATTTCACCTACAAGAAAGAATACGAAAACCTGAAACTCTCTTTTAACCCGGTAAACTTCGAGCCCGGAAAATGGGCAAAAGCTGCCAGCAATGCAGGGATGAAATACGTGGTTTTCACCACCAAGCACCACGATGGCTTTTGCATGTTCGATTCGAAATACACCAACTACAAAATCACGGACAAAGACTGCCCGTTTAGTGTAAACCCAAAAGCCAATGTTGCCAAAGAGGTTTTTGATGCTTTCCGCACCGAAGGCATGTGGGCAGGCGCTTATTTCTCGAAACCCGACTGGAACACCCCCAACTACTGGGACCCTAAGTTTCCGCCACTCGACCGGAACGTCAACTACGACCCGGATCTTCATCCTGAAAAATGGGAAAAATTTGTTGACTTCACCCACAACCAGATTATGGAGCTGTTGACCGACTACGGAAAGATTGACATTTTGTGGCTCGATGGCGGCTGGGTTTGCAAACAATCGGACGAAGCGCTGAAAGCCTATTACGAAGGACGCCATGCCAAAGCCCCCAGTGGTTTTATCAAAAACAGGGTGATCAACCAGGATATCCGCATGGACGAACTGGCAGCCAAGGCCCGCGAAAAGCAACCCGGACTTATTGTGGTTGACCGCGCCGTAAAAGGCCCCAACCAAAACTACCTGACACCCGAAAATCGGGTTCCGGATACGCAGCTTCCTTACCCGTGGGAGTCGTGCATTATTGCCGGAGGTGGCTGGTCGTGGGTGCCCAATCCGCAATACATGACACCCAAACAAGCCATTCATATGCTGATCGACATTGTGGCCAAAGGCGGCAACCTTCTTTACAACATTGGCCCGGCACCCGACGGCTCGTGGCCCGAAGATGCCTACAAACTGCTCGATGCCATGGGAAAATGGATTGACGTAAACGGCGAAGCGATTTACTCAACACGTGCCATTGCGCCTTTCAAAACCGACAATATTTGCCTGACCCAGCAAAAAGACAGCAAAGCGGTGTACGCACTTTACCTGGAGCAGGAAGACGGTGCAGGATTACCCGCTTCGTTTACCGTTAAAGGAATAAAAGCTGCCAAAGGTGCCCAACTTAGCATGCTCGGCGCCGCCGGAACGCTGAAATGGGAAAATACGCCCGAAGGAGTGAAAGTGTATGTTCCGCAAAAAATCAGAACCAAGCTGCCCTGCGACCTCGCCTGGGCGGTAAAAATATCGGCGGTGGAATAAAACACCAATCCAACAAGTTATAAAACAGGCCATTTCTTTTGCGGGGATGGCTTGTTTTGTTTTTAAATTTTATGCTGAAGGCCTCCAATTACTTTCCCGCAGCATTTGCGTTTAGCAGTTTGGCGCCAAAAACAAACAGGCACACGGTTTTTATAAGTTCCAGGGCGACGTAGACAAAATGCAGTTTCGAGTCCGGAACCTCCTGCCCTTCCATCATCATAACGGCAC
>JBKDZK010000291.1:0-9228 GCA_047971205.1 Draconibacterium sp. | reverse complement strand
TTTTTTTCTTTTTCAAGTCAAAATTTTCAGGCATAGCCGTAGCTACGGTTTAAAATTTTGGTGTAGAAAAAGGAAAAAAGAACGAGTGAAAAAACCGAAAAGTTATTTGTTTTGGGTATATGCCAATCTTTTTGACGCACACCCGCCTTTCCAGATCGATGGGAATTTTGGGGCAACTTCCGGAATTACGGAGATGCTGCTTCAGTCGCATTTGCGGGATTCAAAAGGGATTTGATCACAACCCTGACAGAAAAAGAAGAAATATATACTTTTACGAAGGACGTATTTAAAGGTTAATCAAAAGAATTCCCCGAGCTTTGCCTCGGGTTCCGCTTTTTCTCCCTTGAAATCAGGAGAGATGTTCCGGAGATCCGGAACAGAGGGGTAAAAGTTAAAACAGAAAACAAAGTAAAATGAGGATTGGAAGAAAGCATTATCATACGATTTGGCTAAAGGAAAACGACGCTGCAATCGTTCAGGTGATCGATCAGCGAAAGTTGCCCTTTGAGTTTGAGGTAATGGATATAAGAACGGTGGAGCAAACTTTTTTTGCCATTCGTGAGATGGTCGTTCGGGGCGCACCTCTTATTGGAGTGACTGCTGCTTACGGAATGTATCTGGGGTTGCTTGAATGTAATGAGGGGAACCTGGAACAGCACCTGTTGGAAAAGGCTGTGTACCTGAAATCTTCGCGCCCAACCGCGGTTAACCTCGCTTTTGCGGTAGATGAAATGGTAGATTTTATTCTGAAACATAAAACGGATGCTGATCTGATTGAGAAGACACTGGAGAAAGCCCATCAACTAAAACAAGCCGAAATTGATTTTGGGGATAAAATAGGCGAAGCAGGATTTGAAATTATCGAAAAGATATATGCAGAAAAGAAGGAAACGGTAAATATTCTGACGCACTGCAATGCGGGGTGGCTGGCTTGCATCGATTGGGGAACAGCTACTGCTCCCATCTACAAAGCGCACCTGAAAGGAATTCCGGTGCATGTTTGGGTGGATGAAACCCGGCCCCGAAACCAGGGTGCACGGCTCACCGCTTTTGAACTGGGAGAGGAAGGTGTTCCGCACACCGTGATTCCCGACAATACCGGGGGGCATTTGATGCAACACGGAATGGTGGACATGGTAATTGTTGGGAGCGACCGGACAACCGTTGGCGGTGATGTGGCGAATAAAATAGGCACTTACCTGAAAGCACTGGCAGCAAACGACAACGATGTTCCTTTCTACGCTGCGCTTCCTTCGTCAACTTTTGACTGGGAGATGGAAGATGGAGTCAAAGAAATTCCGATCGAACAACGGGCTGCCGAAGAAGTGGCCGAAATGGAAGGTTGGAACGGAAAAACGGTGCAAAGCGTCCGTTTAATTCCTGAAAAAAGCAAGGTTGCCAATTATGGTTTTGATGTGACCCCGGCCCGGCTGGTAAGCGGATTAATCACCGAACGCGGCGTGTGTGAAGCCAGCAAGCAAAGTATTTTAAACCTTTTTTCTGAATACAAAAAATGACAAAGATTGCAATAATAGGGGGTTCTGGCCTGGAAGATCCGGCCATCCTTCAGAATCCAACAGAAATAGAAGTTGAAACACCGTACGGGAAACCTTCGTCGGCGTTTAAATGTGGAAAAATCGGTGGCACCGAAGTGGCGATCTTATCGCGTCATGGACGTGATCACTCCATTCCTCCAACGCAGGTGAACAACCGGGCGAATATATGGGCGATCAAAGAACTGGGGTGCACACACATCATCGTTACCACGGCATGCGGTAGTTTGCGCGAAGAAATCGGCAGGGGAGACCTGGTGATTCTCGATCAGTTTATCGATTTTACCCGGCACCGCGGAATAACCTTTCACGAGAGCTTTGAAAACGGGGATTTAAAGCATACGCCCATGGCCGATCCCTTTGATACTTTGCTTCGCAACAAACTGAATGAAAAAGCAGCGGAGCTAAAGTTGCCATTTCATCCTCAGGGAACTGTGATAACCATCGAAGGTCCGCGGTTTTCGACACGCGCCGAATCAAAGATGTTTCGTATCTGGGGGGCCGATGTTATCAATATGTCGGTAGCGCCCGAGTGTATCCTCGCCAACGAAATCGGAATTCCATATGCAGCTATCGCGCTGAGCACAGATTACGACTGCTGGAAAACCGATGAGGCGCCCGTTACCTGGGAAGAGGTACTAAAGGTTTTTAACCGGAATGTGGAAAACGTTCTCGGTTTGCTGGTAAAAACAATCGCTTCTTTTTCCTAAGGAAAAAATTCGTATAAAAAACAGGTTTTAAATGATATGTTTTGGCATGGCATTTGTAAAATATCAAACCAATGCTTCAAAGCCATGAAAGCATATCGTTCATAACCGTTCAGTTAGTACTATTATAAATTTAAGCCAACCTGCTTCGTTTGGCTGTCAATTTTCCGGCGGCGTCCGTTTTAAGATGCCGCTTTTTTTGTGTCCAAAAGTAAATAAGCACGCCCAACGTAAATGATTTACGGGTAAGAACACAATTATTATTCATTCTCACATTGATTTGACTTATACCTTCATTCCGCAAGTACTTTTTATTTCACGCTGATTGCGCCGATTACCGCAAATTTTAATTCCCTCAAATGGATGAAATTATTTTCTGCGTAAATCTGCGTTATCTGCGTGCTGTTGGATTCCGCTTGCGGAATGAAGGTAGTAATCAAAAGCAAAATGCAGGGCTTTTCTGACCACACTCAAAGAACGTGGATTTCTGGTTGAACTAAAAAGCGCTTAACCGAAATTACTACCGGCGCTTTTGGGTTTAGCCTTCGTATTTAAACGAAACTTTCATTTTTACCCTGTAAAACTCGATGACACCGTCTTTCAGGTGCATATCCATTTCACACACTTCGGCAACCCGCAGGTCGCGCAATGATTTTGATGCAAGGCTGATGGCATTTTGAGCAGCTTTTTCCCACGATACGGGACTGCTTCCTACCAGTTCAATGACTTTGTAAACGCTGTCTGGCATGGCTTCTCATTTTTTGGTTAATAATCAAGTAATTAAAAGTGGGTTCTTTTACGAGGATTTTGCAGAATTGTTTGGAAGAGGAGCCAGTTCCGGCGATATGTTTTTGAGTAACTAAATGTCAGGTCAATCCTGAAACTAGTGAGTTTGAATAGCAATTCCTATTGAATCACCTTCAAAATTTCTTCACCTCCGGAGAAAATTATAAATAAAGGTAAAAGCGTGCCGTTGCAACAAAAGCGGTTGCCACAAACAGCAAAATGTTGATTTGGAGTTCGCTGCGGTCTCCTCTTCTGAAATTGATAATGGCGGCCAAAAGCATAATAATAGTCAGGCCCAGCGCCGAAATGGGGATTACTAAGTTGCTGATGGGATACAAGCCCGGAAAAAACAGCCCAAATCCTCCGAGCGATTCCAGCGATCCGATTATCCGTACTTTTTTGGCAGGCATTTCAGCGGTCCAGTCCATTGCTTTTTTTAGCTTTTCCATCGGAACGACGGCTTTTACAAGGCCCAGTGTAAGAAAAACAGCTGCCAGTATTACTTGAAGAATCCAGAGAAATACATCCATTTCCGGCTTTTTTAAGTGATAACACTCGATTCGAATGGTTGTTCATCCCGATTTAACGCACACTTGTACCTATCGGACTAATACCTAAACGTATAAGTGCGCTGGAATATTGGAAGAGGCATCTTAAAAAAAGCAATTTCCCGGTAAAAAAGTGCTCAATCGCATCGGGGCGAAGGTATTTCCGGGTAGGGGAAAGCTATTTTTCCAATACCCACACTCCTGACCCCGGATTGGCTTCCGAGTATTCGTCTTTGGCTTTCAAGGCTTCGCTTTCGGTTTTGTAACGGGCAATACCAACAATAAAGAAATTACCGTATTTCCCGAGGTGGAAGGGGTCGTAACCTTGCTCTTTTAACTGTTGTAAATAGGTGTCTGCATTTTCCTGTGCTTTGAAACTTCCCCCGATCAGGAAGAATCCGGTAGAGTCGCTCAGTTTTTCTTTTTTCGGTTCAGGAACCTGAATCGTAAGACTGTCAGCTACCGCTGAAGTCGTACTGTCGGACTGGATGGAATCAGTGGTAAGTACCGGAGTTTCTTCTTCCGTTGTTGTTTCAACCGGCGGAGTTGTAGCTGGCTTTGCAGGTTGCTTGTCCTTCATAAAAAGAAAAACAGCCACCCCAATTAAGGGGATGAGAACCAACAACAGCCACCACCAGCCGCCTTTGCGTTTTTTCTCTTCTTTGTCTTCGGGAGTTACAACAGGTGCAGGCTCCGGAATTTCTTCTTCTTCCTTCTCCTCAACTTCCTTTTGCTCTTCGGCAACTACCTGCGGAGCTTCTTCAGGCATTTCTTCTTCCAGCGATTCCGTTTCTACAGTATCTGCCGGTTCATCCTCCTGTATTTCCGTATCGGCGGTTTCTGAAGTTTCTTCTGATTCCGTTTCTTCAATCGTTTCGGGTTCGGCCGATGTTTCTTCTACCTCGGGAACTTCCGGAATTTCCGGTTCTTCAAGCGAAGTGGTTTCCAGACCAAATGAATCGAGCGAAAGTGGCTGATCATCTTCCGAAAGAAAACCAAGCTCTCCTTTTTCGTTGCGGAAGAAAGTTCCGATACCGTCCAGACTTACTTTTTCCCCTTTATCAAGTTTGTACAACCAGTTGTCGCGTTCTTTTTCAATTTTCTGGAGGGCCTCAAAATGAGAATCGCGTGTATTGTCGGCCACATACCCCACCAAAAGGCCATCGTTATTCCGGATCTGCGGATTAAAGGTCAGACGGGTGGAAGGTGGCTTGATCTCATCACTGTCGTCACTGATTTCAGCGGGTTGATACTCCTGAATAAACGCGCCAAATCCGGGGATGATCACCATCTCGTGGTCCGGCAAAAGTTGTTGTATAAACTTGTGTAACTTCACGGTTGATAATTTTTCAGGCGTAAAATTAATAAAAATCGCCGTTACTGCCTTTTTCGCTTTTTCAGGTTAAATTTTCAGGAATGTGCTTATTACAGTCTCTCTTTGTGATTGAGTAAAAGCATGTTTTTATACTTTTGAAGCTCAAAACCAAAAACATTATGGCAGAAAAAATTTTAGTGACCGGCGGAACCGGTTATATCGGTTCGCATACCGTGGTTGAATTGCAGGCGTCAGGGTACGAGGTAATTGTGGTGGATAACCTGTCGAACTCAAGCATCGATGTACTCGACAACATTGAACAAATTTCGGGCATCCGGCCCGCATTCGAACAGTTCGACCTGGCGGATGCAGCAAAAACCGAAGACTTTTTCACCCGAAACAAAAATATTGCGGCCATTATTCATTTTGCGGCATCAAAAGCTGTGGGCGAGTCGGTGGAAAAACCCTTGCTGTATTACCGCAACAACCTGGTTTCGCTGATGAACCTACTCGATTGTCAGATTAAGTTTGATGTTCCGAACATTGTTTTTTCGTCGTCGTGTACGGTTTACGGCCAGCCCGAAGTACTTCCGGTGACTGAAAAGACACCGCGAAAAGATGCGGAATCGCCTTACGGAAATACCAAACGCGTAAACGAAGATATTCTGAACGATACGATTCATGCGAATCCGCAGTTGAAAGGGATTGCTCTTCGTTATTTTAACCCGATCGGTGCGCATCCGAGCGCATTAATTGGCGAGCTGCCTTTGGGCGTTCCGCAAAACCTGGTGCCTTTTATTACCCAAACGGCCGCCGGTTTGCGCGACGAGCTGAAGGTTTTTGGCGACGATTACGATACGGTTGACGGATCGGCTGTTCGCGATTACATCAATGTGGTGGATTTGGCCAAAGCCCACGTGGTAGCAATCAACCGCTTGCTGCAAGGGAAAAACAAAGCCAATTACGAGATTTTCAACCTGGGAACTGGCACTGGACTTTCGGTATTGGAAGTAGTTACCGGTTTTGAAAAAGCAACCGGCGTAAAACTCAACTATAAAATCGTAGGCCGCCGTGCAGGCGACATCGAAAAAATATGGGCCGACACCACTTATGCCAACGAAGAGCTGGGATGGAAAGCCGAAAAAGGAACCGAAGAAACATTGCTTTCGGCCTGGAACTGGGAAAAACGCGTCAGAGGAATCAAGTAATCCTTTGAAGCCCGAATAAAGAAAGAGGAAGGAGCGTGCTGTTTCAGCATACTCGTTCCTCTTTGTGTTTTCATTTATTTTGTTGAGTTTTCCGGTCAATTCTTCTATTTTTGTTTTAAAATCAGACACAGATGAAAACAATATTGATTACCGGAGGAGCAGGATTTATTGGCTCGCACGTGGTTCGTTTACTGGTAAACAAGTATCCGGAATATAAGATTGTCAACCTCGATAAACTGACGTACGCCGGTAACCTGGCCAACCTGAAGGATATTGAGGGCCAGCCCAACTACGAGTTTGTAAAGGGCGATATTGTGGATGCTGATTTTATACAGAAGTTGTTTGAGGAAAAACAGTTCGATGGTGTGATTCACCTGGCAGCCGAATCGCATGTAGATCGCTCGATTTCAAACCCCACCGAGTTTGTGTATACCAACGTAATCGGAACGGTTAACCTGCTGAATGCGGCGAAGTTTACCTGGAAAGACCAGCTGGAAGGAAAGCTTTTCTACCATATTTCTACCGACGAAGTGTATGGTTCGCTGGGCGACGAAGGAATGTTTACCGAAGCAACCCGCTACGATCCGCACAGTCCGTACTCTGCATCAAAAGCCAGTTCGGACCATTTTGTGCGGGCTTACTGCGATACCTTTGGATTGCCGACGGTGATCTCCAACTGCTCGAACAATTATGGTTCGTACCAGTTTCCCGAAAAACTGATTCCGCTTTTCATTCACAACATTAAAAACAACAAGCCGCTGCCGGTTTACGGCAAAGGCGAGAACATTCGCGACTGGCTGTGGGTGGTGGACCATGCACGGGCAATTGATGTGATTTTCCACCAGGGGGTGATTGGCGAAACCTACAACATCGGTGGTTTTAACGAATGGACCAACATTGACCTGATTCGTGTGATGTGCCGGAAGATGGACGAGAAACTGGGGCGTGTGGCAGGTGAATCCGAAAAGCTGATTACGTTTGTGAAAGACCGCGCCGGGCACGATCTGCGCTATGCGATTGATGCCACAAAAATAAAAAACGAACTGGACTGGGAACCTTCGCTTCAGTTTGAAGAAGGCATTGAACTGACCATTGAATGGTACCTCGAAAACACCGAATGGCTGGAGAATGTTACTTCGGGCGATTATCAGAAATACTACGAGGAACAATACGCGAAACGATAGTCGCGTTGCGGCTTTTTTTAATAAGAAGGAGCTAGGGTGAGCGTGTTCATTCAGACAAATTTCACGCAAAGCACGCGAAGTTGTTTTTACGGACGCAAAAACAAATATTGACAATCAATAATCTGCGAGCTTTGCGCTTCCTTTGTGTCTTTGCAGGAACTCGATTTTGTCAAATCTTGAGATACTGTCTTTTTTGGTTGATTCGATAAAATTCAGGGTATAACTTTCAGGAACAGAAATTTATACTATCTTTGCGCCACATTTTTCAAAAACAAATAAAGTAGAGTTATGCCAGTAAAAATGAGACTCGCGCGACACGGTCGCAAACGCTACGCATACTACCACATTGTAGTAGCCGATAGCAGGGCGCCACGAGATGGCAGGTATATTGAGCGGATTGGCACGTATAATCCGAATTCTAATCCTGCTACTATTGATCTCGATTTTGACAAAGCCTATGATTGGCTGGTTAAAGGCGCACAACCTACTGACACCGTTAAGGCAATTTTGTCTTACAAAGGTGTGTTGTACAAAAAACACCTGATGGGTGGAGTGAAAAAAGGAGCATTTGATGAAGCGGAAGCCGAAAAACGTTTGGACAAATGGATGGCAGAAAAAGATGCCAAGATCCAGGCCAAAGTTGATCGTTTGCAAGGCGAAGTTGACTCAGCCGCTAAAAAACAAATGGAGGCTGAAGTTAAAATCAAAGAAGACAGAGCTGCTGCTATTGCTGCTAAAAATGCAGAATTGGCCGCTGAAGCTCAGGCTGCTGCTGCCGAAGCAGAAGCCGAAGAAGCTCCTGAAGCTGAAGCACCAGAAGCTTCAGAAGAAGAACAAGGTGCGGAATCTTAAGAAAGACTCACATCTTATGATAGAAAACCATTCGTCGCACGGCGGATGGTTTTTTTATTGGCAGGATTTACCTTTGTGTCCTTTGTGAATTCTCTGTGGTTCTTTGTGTAATTGTTTTATGAGTTTTTCACATAGTTGCACTAAGAAAACTCAGAGAGCCTCAAAGTTTATAAATCATAATTTGCTTACTTTTACCATATGGGAACAATACCAAAAACCGATTGCGAAAAAATAGGATTCTTCCGGAAAACACATGGTGTACACGGCGAAGTAGTGCTCGGGTTTGAAGAGCATTTTGAATATTCGGTGGAAGAAGCCGAACGTTTTTTTGTGGAACTCGACGGTTTGCTGGTACCGTTTTTTATTGCTGAAGATGGTTTGCGTTTTAAATCATCGAAATCGGCCATTGTAAAATTCGACTGGGTAGATACCGAAAAATACGCCAAACGCCTGGTTGGGGCTTCAGTGTTTCTTTACCTGGATGAAATTGTGGATGAACCACTGGAAAGCGAAGCTCTGCTAAAAGGCTTTGTGCTTTTTGACGCCGAGAAAGGCGAAGTGGGAGAAATCGAACAGGTGGACGATTATTCGGGAAATGTGGTGCTGACCGTCAAACACGGCGATGAAGAACTGCTGGTTCCTTTTCACCCGGAATTTGTGGTGGAGATTGACGAGGAGCAAAAGCGCCTTACCCTGAAACTTCCGGAAGGATTAATTGAGGGGTAACCCCGGCTCGTAAGCTTTGATTTTCTTCCTCCATTCATCCGGAATAAGCTCCGACTTTTTATGTTGCATGTGGTAGCAAACCAAAACCGTGGTGCACAGGGCAGCTGGCTCCGGGTTTCCTTTTTTGAATAATTGCTGGGTCATTTCCAGGCTCTTTTCTCCCAGCGACGAAATATGCGTTTGTACTTCAATCTGGTCTTCCAGGTAAATGGGGTCGAGGTAATCAACCTTTACCGAAGCAATCACCAGCCCTGTTTCTGTCCAGCTGATTAGCTTGCCCAGTACCTTCTCAAAATAATTGAGCCGGGCCAGGTCAAAAAATTCCTGGTATTTTCCGTTGTACACATGG
>JBKDZK010000290.1:0-1709 GCA_047971205.1 Draconibacterium sp. | reverse complement strand
GAATTTAATCTTAATGCTGCCTTTAAAGACAAACAAAACAGGCTTTATTTTGGCAGCATTAATGGTATTACGGCTTTTAATCCTTCCCGTTTACCGGATATCGATAAAGAAACCGGTTTGATGTTTACCGGCATTAGTTACAACAATAACAAAACAGGTAATTTAAGCTTGCACCACAAGTCCCAAACCGGTACCATAGCGTTAGATTACAATAACTTCCCTTTAAATATAAATTTTACAAGTATTGATGTCCGCCCGTTTAAAAACGTCAACTTTGCTTATCGTATTTTGCCTGATAATAAAAAATGGAACCACCTGGGAAACAGGCGAGACATACAGTTCCATAAGCTCGATCCGGGAAGCTACACATTGGAAATTCAGGGAATATTCAGGTCAAAATTCTGGAACTCGCCACCATTAAGCTTAGAAATACACGTAACACCGCCCTGGTGGAAAAGCAATATGGCAATAACGATATGGATATTATTATTGATTTCAAGCATTTATTTTGTATATAAACGGCAAATCTGGAATATTTTAACCCGCAAAGAAGCCGATAAATTGAAAGAAATAGACAAACTAAAAAGTAATTTTTTTGCAAATATATCCCACGAGTTCCGAACACCACTTACCATAATTAGTGGTGTTTCGCATGGAATTAAAACCCGTTTGCCAAATGTTGAGAAAGAAAAATACCTTCATGATTTTGATATAATCAACAGGAACACAAACAATTTACTGGTACTGGTAAACCGGATTTTAGATTTGGCAAAGCTCGAAAACAATAAATTAAAGCTCAACCCGGTCCAATCAGATATTATCAGTTACCTTAAATATTTATCAGAAAGCTATATTTTATTGGCAGCCGGTAAAAAAATACAGTTAACAGTCCACGCCGAACCCGATGAACTGATAATGGATTTTGACCCGGATTCGCTGGCACAGGTAATATCTAACCTGCTTTCCAATGCCATAAAATTTACCCCGCAAAATGGCAGCATATTATTGTACGCCCAGCATAACGAAAAAGACAATACATTAACAATTAAAGTTAAAGATACAGGCATGGGAATGTCCGACGAGGTTCAAAAAAGAATTTTTAACCGTTTTTATCAAACAGCGCCATCAACACAACAACATTACGGTACAGGCATCGGGCTGTTTCTTGCCAAAGAATTGGTTAAGCTTATGAAAGGTGAAATTAAAGTAAAAAGCACCATAAACAAAGGCAGTTGCTTTACGGTACAATTGCCTGTTACCAATAAGGCAATATTCAAAAAAGAGGTCAATTTATCGGCCACAGCAGATAAGCGGGCTGAAATCAATATAAAACAAGAAACGGAACCGGTATCAAATACGAAAGCTTTGTTGCTTTTAATCGAAGACAATGCAGATGTTTCTTACTATATCAAATCCTGCCTGGTAAACCAATACAGCGTAGTATTGGCACAAGATGGCAGCGAAGGGGTTAAACAAGCTTTAAGCCTGGTTCCGGATATAATTATTACTGATATTATGATGCCCCAAAAAGATGGATACGAAGTTTGTTATGAGCTTAAAAATAATGAATTAACCGACCATATCCCTATTGTAATGTTGACTGCAAAAGCAGGCGACGAAAACCGGATTGCAGGGCTTACTGCCGGGGTTGATGTTTATCTTGAAAAACCTTTTAATAAAACAGAATTACTCTTACAATTGGAGCAATT
>JBKDZK010000289.1:0-3125 GCA_047971205.1 Draconibacterium sp. | reverse complement strand
CCTGCTTCCAGAAGCGCGTACCACTTTTCAAAATGCTGAAAGAACCCTTTTAACATTTCCTGCGCATTGTAAATTTTTCCGTTCAGCTGCAGTAAAGAAACAGGATTAGGAGCCTTGGAATGAAACACCAACTGGTTCAGGTTAAGTCCGATTCCGATAATCGAAGAATCAAGCGTCGAGCCTTTTATCGAATTCTCGATCAGAATTCCGGCCACTTTATGATTTCCGATGTACATGTCGTTGGGCCACTTAATTGAAACGTCATTTACCTCCGGCATCAACAAATCCACTAACGAAAGGCTGACAATTTTTGAGATCAGAAATTGCTTGCCTGCCTCCAGGAAATCAGGATGCAGAATAACACTGGTTAACAGGTTCTTTCCCGCCTCACTTTCCCAGAAATTACCCGGCTGTCCCTTCCCCCGGGTCTGGAAATGTGCCAAAACGACAGTGCCATTTGCGGCCCCGTCCGAAACAAGTTGCTTGGCATAGTTGTTGGTACTGTCGACCTCGTCTAAAAAGATGATATTTCGGCCCATTAAAAACATTTGAGGATCAAAAGTAAACCATTCTGACAAAAAATGGTTAATGGACAAAAAGATTATCTTTGTAAGGTTCAAGATTAATTTATGAAGCAAAAAAAAGCAGAAACAGATAAACTAACAGAAGCAATCCTGGAAGGGATACAACGTTTAAAAGGAAAAAAAATCACAATTATTGATTTAGAGAGCATCAAGCATACCGAATGCAGTTCTTTCATAATTTGTCACGGAACATCCTCTACACATGTGGATTCCATCGCACATTCGGTGGAAGCAACCGTTAAGGAGATGCTCGGAGAAGATGTTTGGCACAGAGACGGATACCGGAACGCTATGTGGATTTTGTTGGATTACGGCGATGTTATGGTACATGTTTTCCAGGAAGAACCCCGTCAGTTTTACAATCTCGAAGGCCTTTGGGCCGATGCAAAATCAAGAACAATAGAAGAAGATTAATACGTATCATGGCAGAAAACAATCAGAATAACAATCAAAAACAACAAAACGGGAAAGACAATCCTTTCGGACGTTTTTCGCCCAATAAAAAAGGCGATGGGAAACCGCCTAAATTCAATGCTTACTGGATCTACGGTATTATTGCCATCGTATTTCTGGTGGTTCAGTACTACATCAGTTACAGTCATGGCCCCATTGACACCAATTGGGGCGAAGTAAAACAGATGATTGAAAACGGCGACGTTGAGCGCCTGGAGGTGATCAACGAAAAAGAAGCCAATGTCTACATCAAAAAAGATCATTTAAAAAACTACGAAGATAGATTCCAGGGGAATTTCTCAAAGCCTGCCGAAGTGGGTCCTCATTTCACCTTTAAGACAGGCCCGATTGAGAAATTTGCCACCGATTTAGCCAAAGCACAGGAAGGAAAGCCGGACGAAATTCTCCCTTCATACAAGGATGAAAATAACTGGCTCCGCGATATTCTTCTTTCGTTTGGGCCCTTTATCATCATCATTTTACTATGGTGGTGGATTTTCCGCCGGATGAGCCGCGGTGGCGCCGGTGGTGGTGCCGGTGGCATTTTCAACGTAGGAAAATCGCAGGCAAAAATATTTGACAAAGACCAACGAGTTTCCTCCACATTTAAAGATGTGGCCGGGTTGGCAGAAGCCAAGCAGGAAGTGGAAGAAATTGTGGAGTTTTTGAAAAACCCGGCGAAGTACACCAAGCTGGGAGGTAAAATTCCAAAAGGAGCTTTGCTGGTAGGCCCTCCCGGAACCGGAAAAACCTTGCTCGCAAAAGCAGTGGCAGGTGAGGCCAACGTACCTTTCTTCTCGATGTCGGGTTCCGACTTTGTTGAAATGTTTGTAGGTGTTGGAGCATCGCGTGTGCGCGACCTGTTTAAACAAGCCAAGGAAAAAGCGCCGTGTATTGTTTTTATTGATGAGATTGACGCCATCGGGCGTGCCCGTGGACGGAACCCCAACATGGGATCGAACGACGAGCGCGAAAATACACTGAACCAGCTGCTGACCGAAATGGATGGTTTTGACACCAACAGCGGGGTAATTATCCTGGCAGCTACGAACCGTGCTGATATTCTCGACCGTGCGTTGATGCGTGCCGGACGTTTCGACCGTCAGATTCATGTGGAGCTTCCCGATTTGAACGAGCGTACCGAGATATTCAGGGTGCACTTGCGTCCGCTAAAACTGAGTGAAGACGTAAAAGTTGATTTCCTGTCGAAGCAAACGCCTGGTTTCTCGGGTGCAGATATTGCCAACGTTTGTAACGAAGCAGCGTTGATTGCCGCCCGTAAAAACAAGGACTCGGTAACCAAACAGGATTTTCTGGATGCAATAGACCGGATCATTGGCGGACTGGAGAAAAAGAATAAAATTATTTCGCAGGAAGAGAAAAAAACCATTGCATACCACGAAGCAGGGCACGCCACCATTAGCTGGCTGCTCGAATATGCCCACCCGCTGGTAAAAGTTACCATTGTTCCCCGTGGGAAAGCACTGGGTGCTGCCTGGTATTTGCCGGAAGAAAGATCCATCACCACCAAGGAACAACTTTTGGATGAGATGGCCTCTGCACTGGGTGGACGTGCGGCAGAAGAAATTGTCTTTGGAAAAATTTCGTCGGGTGCACAAAACGACCTCGAGAAAGTAACCAAGCAGGCTTATGCCATGGTCAGCATTTTCGGGATGAGCGAAAAGGTTGGAAATGTAAGCTATTATGATTCAAGTGGGCAGTCAGACTACTCGTTCACCAAACCTTACAGCGAGAAAACCGCTGAATTGATTGACGAAGAAGTAAAAATACTGATTGACAGCCAATACGAAAGAGCCAAACAGGTTCTGCGCGGTCATGCAGAAGGACACGCCAAGCTGGCGAATTTATTGCTCGAGCGCGAGGTGATCTTTAGCGAAGACCTGGAAGAGATTTTTGGAAAACGTCCGTGGGAGAAAAAGCACCTGATTGGTGAAAATGGCAACGGCGATAGCAAAGCGCCTAAAATTTCCACTGACGAACCAAAGGACGTTCAAAACACTGAAACAGAAGTTTTACCGGAATAAAGATGACTTCGGCCCGGGAGGAAATATTAAACAGGCTTCAGCA
>JBKDZK010000288.1:0-19840 GCA_047971205.1 Draconibacterium sp. | reverse complement strand
ATAATCAGGATTAGCGAAGTGATGGTGATGGTTCCCAGGTTCAGCAACACCAAATGCAGCACCGAGAAATTCATAGGCACATAATCAACATAATAAGCGGCAGGATCGAGTTTTATGATGTGAAAGATTCCCTGAAGCAGTACAATCGAAATTCCGATGACATTTCCCCACAACATGCCCCGGCTTGTCAGAAATACCGACAGATATATAAACACCTTCCGGATACTCCAGTTGGCGCTTCCCATGGCTTTTAATACCCCAATCATTGAGGCCCGTTCGAGGATCAGTACCAGCAAGCCGGAAACCATATTAAACGAGGCAACAATTACCATTAATAAAAGGATGATCCACACGTTCATATCAAGAACCGAGAGCCAGTCGAAGATTTGCGGATACAGTCGGGTGATGCTTTCTGTGCGCATTATATCCGCGTCGGCATCGCGAAACCGGATAACGCTGTTGCGGATTTCCTGCTCAATATTATCAATCTGGTTGAAATTGGTGATGGCCACTTCAAAACCACTGATCTGGTCGCTTCGCCAGTCGTTAAGCCGTTGCACCTGTTTCAGATCACCGAGAATGAATACTTTGTCGAATTCCTCAAAACCACTGCGGTAAACACCGCAAACGGTGAATTGCAGCAAGCGCGGAATGGCATCGTTTTCGTTGATGAAATAAACAACCACCCGATCGTTCAGTTTTATATTCAGGAGTTTGGAAAGGTGCTCTGAAAGGATGATCTCGTTTACCCGGCTGCTGTCGTTAAGATTGGGAACATGCCCGGCCACCAGGTTTTTGGCAAAAAAATCCCAGTTGTAATCTTTGGTTACCCCTTTGAAAATAATTCCCTGGTGATACTCGTCGGTTTTGATCATCCCGGGTTTTGTGGCAAAAGGCTGAACATATTTTACCCCCGCAAGCGAACGAACGGTTTCAAGAAATGGCTGATCGGCTGATACCGGGCGCGTTTCGTACGAATTATTCGAGTCGTAATTAATGATTTGTATGTTGGAGCCAAAGCCGATTACCCGGTCGCGGATCTCTTTTTTGAAGCCGGTCACCACGGCAACTGAAACAATCATTACAGCCAGGCCAAGGGCAATCCCTATTAAGGCAATGCGAATAATACGCTGCGAAAGCAACTTGCGTGTAGCTTTATCCGAAAAGAGGCGTTTTGCTATAAAAAGCTCGGTGTTCATGGGGCTGAATTTACATTTTTATCAGCACAAAATCCTTGTTTATATCTGTACTTTCTGAATTTCCATCACATCCTTCCTTCGGTTTATAAAAGGTAAAATCAGCAACGATATAATACCGATAAAAATGATCATAACGGTCATAGAAGTATGCGCAACAAAGGCGAAAATAATCCCGTTCTCGTTGGCAACGCCATACAGCGAAAGCGCTTCTTTGGCCATAAAATGCCAGGCTCCGATACCTCCCTGAACGGGTGCAACCATTCCGAAACTGGCCAGTACAAAGGTGGTCAGCCCGGCAATCGGGCTTAAGTTCTCCGTAAAATCAAAGGCAAAAAAGATAACATAAAGCATCAGGTAATACATAAACCAGATAAAGGCAGAATGAAAAAAGAACCAGCCCTTTTGCTTGATGTTGCGAATGGAAATAAAACCTTCCTTAAAGTTTTGGATCACTTCCATCATTTTCCGGAAAATAGTTGTGTGCTTAAATGCTTTTCGGAACACGATAAACAAAACAACGGCAACTGCCAATGCGATAAGTAAAACAGGCGAACTGATCACCGCCATCAACTTATCTTTAATCTCCGGATTTGCCTCAATAAAATGGAGCATTTTCCCAAATTGCGAGAAAATGACGACACCCAGTAAAATCAACAGCGAAATCATGTCGACCAATCGCTCTGCAACTACTGTCCCGATAAGTTTTGTAAAAGAAATCTTTTCATAGCGTGTCAGCACTCCGCAACGCGACACTTCGCCCATGCGCGGAAAAGCCATGTTCATCAGGTAGCCGACCATAACTGCCAGAAAGGTATTGATAAACCTGGGTTTATGCCCAACCGGCTCAATCATAAGCCCCCAGCGCAGGGTGCGGCTAATGTGGCTAAGCAGTCCCATAAAAAGCGACAGCCAAACCCAGCCGTATTTAACATCGTTTTTTAAGACCGATTTAATGTGTTCAATATCCTGATCTTTGTAGATGAGCCAGAAAATAAAAGCTCCCGCTGCGAAGAAGGCCAGAAACTGGAGAATCTTTACAATCGTTTTTTTCAAAATACAGATTTTTTAAGCTTTCTATTGCTAACAACCCATACTCCTTAAATTTTTACTACTTTTGGGCTGCAAATTTACCGTCTGGTAATAGCTGTTCGTAGCGAACAAAAATAAAAATTTGTTTTATTAATCGACGTAAAAAAGAACAAGAAGTATCGAATAGAAATGGACGACACGGAAAGTAATGAGTTTTGTCAAACCCAAAAAAGGTCTGGGTCAGCACTTTTTGACGGATCAGAATATTGCCCGTAAAATTGTTGACAGCCTGGGGAGCGATGTTCCGGATATTTTGGAAATCGGCCCCGGAATGGGAGTACTGACTCAATACCTCTTGCAGCGTCCCGAACTAAATGTTCATGTTATCGAGATCGACCGGGAATCGGTCGCCTATCTTCAGCAGCATTTTCCTACACTCCAACATATTTGGTCCGAAGATTTTCTGAAAGCGGATGTAGCCGGCAGGTTCGATGGGAAATTTAACGTGATCGGAAACTTTCCTTACAATATTTCCTCGCAGATATTTTTTCGTGTTCTGGCCTGGCGGAATCGGATTCCGGAAACAGTTGGGATGGTGCAAAAAGAGGTGGCAGAACGAATTGCAGCTTCGAACGGCTCCAAAGTTTATGGCATTTTAAGTGTTTTGTTGCAGGCATTTTTTGATATCGAGTACCTGTTTACAGTTTCTGAAAACGTATTTAACCCGCCGCCAAAAGTAAAATCAGCAGTTATTCGTTTACGGCGAAACCAGGTAGAAACACTTCCCTGCGATGAGAATTTATTCGTCCAGGTAGTGAAGGCAGCTTTTAACCAGCGGCGAAAAATGTTGCGGAATTCGTTAAGGGATTTTTGCGAAGCACTGCCCGCCGAATTTGCCGAGAAACGCCCCGAACAGCTTAGTGTGAGTGATTTTATCCGGCTGACCGGAATGATTGAGAACCTTAAAAACAATAAGGTATGAGCTTCGAAAATACAAGAGAATTTGTAGATCGGCTAAAGACTCTTATTGAAGAGGACAACCAACAAGGCGTAGCTGAATTACTGGAAGATCTTCACCCGGCTGACATTGCCGAGATGATGGAAGACCTGAGGATGGAAGAGGCGAAGTTTATTTACCGTTTGCTGGATGGTGAAACTGCCTCTGACGTGTTGGTGGAAATGGACGAAGCCGACCGAAGACGCCTTCTTCGCGAACTGCCTTCCGAGATTATTGTTAGCAAGTTTATCGAGTTTATGGATTCGGATGATGCCGCCGACGTAGTGGCCGACCTGGATGAAGATCAACAGCGCGAGGTTCTTAACGAAATTGGGGACATTGAGCAAGCCGGCGATATTGTTGATCTGCTGGAGTACGACGAAGATTCGGCCGGTGGTATTATGGCAAAAGAGCTTGTGAAGGTGAACGAAAACTGGAACGTTGCCACTTGCCTGAAAGAGATCAGCAAACAAGCCGAAGAGGTTGACGAGATATTTTACATTTATGTGACCGATGACGATGATAAACTAAAAGGTGTATTGTCGTTGAAAAAGCTCATTCTGAGCAACACCAACACAAAAATTGCTAATTTATACAATCCCGAAATCAAAAAAGTGATTACGGATACACGCCAGGAAGAGGTGGCCGAAATTATGGACAAGTACGACTTGGTTGCGATTCCCGTAGTAGACGATATTGGCCGTTTGAAAGGGCGAATTACCTGGGACGACGTGATCGACATCGTGCGTGAAGAAGCCGAACGCGACTACCAGATGGTGTCGGGTATTACCGGCGACGTGGAATCGAGCGACAAGGTTTGGCCGCTGATTCGTGCACGTTTCCCCTGGCTGATGGTGGGTTTGTTGGGAGGAATTGTGAGTGCTACCATTCTGAAGACCCACGGAGATTCGCTTTCGAAAGTTACCCAGCTTGCCTTTTTTATTCCTTTGATTGCTGCGATGGCCGGTAATGTGGGAGTTCAGTCATCGTCAATTATTGTAAAAACTATCGCCAGCGGGGTGAAAGACATGGAAACGCCCACACGTAAATTGCTGAAAGATATTTCGGTAGCTTTTCTTACCGCTACGGCTTTTTCATTGCTTATTTTTATTTATAATTTCTTTACCGCAGGAGACCTGCGCTTAACGTACGCTGTTTCCATTTCCCTTTTTATTGTGATTTTGTTTGCTTCGTTGTTTGGAACGATCATTCCTTTGGTTTTGCACAAGTTCAAGATTGACCCGGCTTTGGCAACGGGGCCGTTTATTACCACCATGAACGACATTTTGGGAATGTTTATTTACCTGGGGGTGGCAAGTCTGTTTTTTAATCTTGGTTAAAGCGAATTTATGGCGATCACCGGGTCGAGCCGGGCAGCCGAACGGGCCGGCATAAATCCGGCGAGAAATCCGATAACACTTGAGATTACAAGTCCTTTGATGATGTTCACTACCGTGAGTGTTATCTCAAATTCGGTGGAATAGGTAATGATCAGGGTGCCGATGTAAATCAGCAGCAATCCCACAAGCCCTCCGATTACAGATAAAACAATGGCTTCAAATATAAATTCAAGCAAAATAAAATAGCGTTTGGCTCCCAGCGATTTCTGGATACCAATAATTTTGGTGCGCTCTTTTACCGAAACAAACATAATATTGGCAATCCCAAAACCTCCCACCAGGATAGAAAAGCCACCAATGATCGCTCCCGCCAGATTGAACACTTTGAAAAACTGATCGAAACGGGACGATATCAGGCTTACTTCATTCAGTGCGAAATCGTTGTCTTCCACCGGTTTTAAACGGCGAAGTGTGCGCATAATGCCTTCTATTTCGGCTTTAAAACGTTCGCTGTCTACATTGGGGCGGGCTTTGATGCAAATGGTTTGCCCGATATCACGGTTACGGATGTCCACCATGTTCATGGATTTCATCACCGATATGTGAATGTTTTTGTCCATGGTGTTTCCAAAGGCATCCTGTCCCTTTCTGCGGTAAACGCCAATAATCCGGAATTTGTGCCCCTGGATTTTCATTCCCCGGTCCAGCGCATTCATCCCTGCAAATAATTCTTTTTCAATATCGGCACCAATTACGGCAACCGGTGCGCCGTTTCGCATTTCCGATTCAGTAAAATAGCGGCCTTTTTCCACATCCAGGTTCCACACGTCGTACATAGCATGCGTAGTGGCCATAACGGTAACGTTGTCCATGTTGTCGCTTCCGGCCTGAACGGTACGCGAAAAACCAAACAAAAATGCTGCATTTTCAACCGTATTGGCGCGACGTACAATTTCTTCGGCTTCATCCAGTTCGGGAGAAGGGCGGTTCATGTATCGCCACCACGGGTATTCGGTTTCTCCTTCGGGCGGCGTCCAGGGCCACTTGGCAACATAAATCATGTTACTTCCCAGGCCTGAAAGCGACTCGCGGATGCCGCGTTCCAGTGAGTCGATCACTGTGAAAACCGAAATAATCGCAAAAATACCGATGGTGATGCCCAGTAATGACAAAAGAGTGCGAAGCTTGTTGGCCCGTAACGAATTGAAGGCAAACGATAAACTCTCATATGTGAGGCGAATCAGCAGCATCGGTTTAATTTATTTCTGTAAAAATAACACTAGTTTTTTTATAAAAACGTTTACACCTAAAATCCTTTGGCATGTTTTATTAGTGTCGAAATAAATAAATGATTACACTTTTCGTTCTAAATAAGAATTGCCGTATAATAATATTTTTAAAGTACTGTTATAATAGTAAATAAACGGTTTTTTTTATCTTTGCGAGCGAATCCGAAAAATCCAATAAATGGCTGATAATAAAAAAATTAAGACTGCGTTGGTTTCAGTCTTTCACAAAGAAAATTTAGATAAGATTATTTATAAACTAAACGACTTGGGTGTTAAGATTTTAAGTACCGGGGGGACAAAAAGTTTTATCGAGTCGTTAAATGTAGAGGTAACTTCGGTAGAAAGTTTAACAGGTTATCCGTCTATTTTGGGGGGGAGAGTAAAGACTTTACATCCGAAAGTATTTGGGGGGATTTTGTCGCGCCGTGATAATCAGGGCGATGTGAGCCAGCTGAACGAATACGAGATTCCGGAGATCGACCTTGTAATTGTAGACCTTTATCCTTTTGAAGATACAGTTGCTTCGGGAGCAGATGAACAGGACATTATTGAAAAAATAGATATAGGCGGGATTTCGTTGATCCGTGCCGCTGCCAAAAATTTCAAAGACGTGGTGATTGTTCCTTCGCAAAAGGAATACCAGCCGCTGTTGTATCTTTTGGAAGAGAAAAACGGAGAGTTTTCGCTGACGGATCGTAAGTGGTTTGCCAGCCGGGCTTTCGGGGTTTCTTCTCATTACGATTCGGCAATTTTTGGATATTTCAACGAAGGAATTGGAGAAGCTACCGAACGCGTTAGCCTGAACAACGGGCAGGTTTTGCGTTACGGCGAGAATCCGCACCAGGCGGCTTCGTTCTATAAATTCAACAATGGTGGAAATTCGACAACCTTGGCCGACGCTGAAGTTTTACAGGGGAAAGCGCTTTCGTACAACAATATGTTAGACGCCGATGCTGCCTGGAAATCAGCCGGCGATGCTTATCATTCGGTAACTCATCTCGAAAATAAAGTGGCCGTTTCGGTGGTAAAACACCTGAATCCTTGTGGTTTGGCAGTGACCAATAACATTATAGAGTCGCTGGAACTGGCATGGGCGGGTGATCCGATCAGCGCTTTTGGCAGTATCATTTGTTTCACCGATACCGTAACGGGCGAAGTCGCTGAATGGTTTGGGAAGAAGTTTGTGGAGATTTTAATTGCTCCGGCTTATACCGACGAGGCGCTGGAAGTTTTGGGCAAGAAAAAGAACCTGCGTGTATTGGTGACACCCATTCGTGAAGCAGTTCCGGGGGAGAAACTTTACCGCTCAATCAGCGGAGGTATGTTGGTACAGGACGAAGACGAAGGTTTGGATCAGGAATTCAACACCGTTACTGAGAAAGAATTTGAAGGATCAAAAATGAACCTGGCCAAATTTGGAACCATTGCCTGCAAACACCTGAAAAGTAATGCAATTGCAGTGGTAACTGAAAATGCTGACGGAGGATTCTGGTTAACCGGAGCAGGAATGGGACAACCCAACCGTTTGGATAGCTTGCGTTACCTGACCATGCCGCGTTTCGAACTGAAAGGCGGGCTGGACATCTCCAGTTCAGTGCTTATTTCAGATGCATTTTTCCCGTTCCGCGACAGCATTGAAGCAGCCAACGAATACGGTGTGAAATACATTGTTGAGCCGGGAGGAAGCATCCGGGATGATGAAGTGATTACAGCCTGCAACGAATTTGGCATTGCCATGGCATTTACAGGAAGAAGACATTTCAGACATTAATATTAATTATATCTTTATAACATCAAAACCACATAGATAAACAGCAAATTAATGGGTTTATTTTCATTTTTAACACAGGAAATTGCCATTGACCTTGGCACTGCAAATACCATTATCATACATAATGATAAAATTGTAGTGGACGAGCCCTCGATTGTTGCCATCGATCTGAAATCGGAAAAGATGGTTGCAATTGGTGAAAAGGCACGGCAAATGCAGGGGAAGACACACGCCAACCTGAAAACAATCCGGCCTTTACGCGATGGTGTAATTGCGGATTTTAACGCGGCGGAACAGATGATTCGGGGAATGATTAAAATGATTAACCCAAAACCGAGGATGTTCTCGCCGGCGCTGAAGATGGTGGTTTGTATTCCTTCCGGGAGTACAGAAGTGGAGATCCGTGCGGTGCGTGACTCTTCGGAGCATGCCGGCGGACGCGAAGTGTATATGATCTATGAACCTTTGGCAGCAGCCATCGGGATTGGCCTGGATGTGGAAGCTCCCGAAGGAAATATGGTGGTGGATATCGGTGGCGGCACTACTGAGATTGCGGTTATTTCGCTCGGAGGTATTGTTACCAATAAATCGATACGCATTGCAGGTGATGACCTTACAGCCGACATTATGGAGTACATGCGTCATCAACATAATATTAAAATTGGGGAACGTACGGCTGAAGAAATTAAAATTCATGTGGGATCAGCACTTTCTCAGTTGTCCGAACCACCACAGGATTTTGTGGTACAGGGGCCGAACCAGATGACCGCTTTGCCGATTGAGGTGCCGGTGTCGTACCAGGAAATTGCACACTGCCTGGAGAAATCGATTTCAAAGATTGAAACAGCAGTGTTGAGTGCCCTGGAGCAAACGCCTCCCGAATTGTATGCCGACATTGTTACGAAAGGAATCTGGCTGGCAGGTGGTGGAGCGCTGTTAAAAGGTCTCGACAAAAGTTTAACCGATAAAATAGGAATTCCGTTCCACATAGCAGAAGATCCGTTGCGTGCGGTGGTGCGTGGAACCGGTATTGCCTTGAAAAACGTAGATAAGTTCTCGTTTCTGATTCGATAAAAGCCTTCTTGATACCGTAAATGCGAAGTTTATTCAGACTACTGGTTAAAAACTATCCGTTTCTTCTATTTCTTTTTTTAGAGGTTGTATCAGTTGTGTTTATCGTAAACTACAACAGTTTTCAGCGGTCCAGGTTTCTGAATACATCCAATGCTGTCAGTGCATCGCTTTATAGTTCCTATAGTGCGGTGGTTCAGTATTTTGGGTTGAAGAAAGTGAACCGGCACCTGATGGAGGAAAACTCCTTTCTGCGGAATCAGCTGGATCGTTACGAAAATGTGTTACCGGACTCAATACCGGGACTCGTGCCCTCCGACAGTACTTTTCAGTACATTTCGGCAAGGGTGATCAACAATTCGGTGAACCGGCAGCAAAATTATATTACGCTTAACCGGGGGCGAAAGCACGGTGTGAAACCCGACCAGGGTATTATCACCAGTACCGGGATTGTTGGTATTGTTACTTCTGTTTCCGAATCGTATTCCATGGGCTTGTCGGTTTTGAACCCGCGGTGGAGTGTTTCGGCAAAGCTCAAAAAGAATGGTTACTACGGATCGTTGATATGGGATGGGAAAGATCATAAGTTTGCCGATCTTAACGAAATTCCGTTTCATGTGGATGTAGCCATTGGTGATACCATTGTAACCAGTGGTTACTCGTCGGTTTTTCCCGATGGAATTATGGTAGGTACGGTGAACTCATTTACTCAACCTCCCGGCGAGAATTATTACGTGATCAATGTGGCGCTTTCAACTGATTTTAAATCGGTGACCTGGGTGGAAATAATCGATGGCCTCAAATCGGAGGAATTGGAAAAATTAAAACAGACAACATTAAATGGAGAGGCTGGGATTTAGATATTTTGTAATGTTTATTGTGCTGCTGGTAGTTCAGGTGTTGTTCCTGAATCAGATTCAGTTCAGTGGTTACATAAATCCCTACATTTATGTGCTTTTCATTATGCTGCTTCCTGTGAATACGCCAAAGTATGCACTTATGCTGCTGGCGTTTGCGCTCGGAATCAGTGTCGATATTTTTTCCAACAGCCTCGGAGTTCATTCTGCGGCATCGGTTTTTGTTGCTTACTTACGACCGGGGATTATCCGGGTGATTACCAACCGGGAGGAAGACCTAAGTGAATATCCCGGACTGGCGCAAACCGGTTTTCAGTGGTTTCTGGGTTATGCAATCATTATGATCCTCTTGCATCACCTTGCTTTGTTCTACCTCGAAGTATTTACCTTCGCTAATTTCCTAAACACATTGTATCGTGCAATTTTAAGTTCTGTATTTTCGTTTTTTGTGATAGTTTTAAGTCAGTTTATCATTTTTAGAGATTAGGGAACAAAAAGTGAACGATTATTCGAGAAGGAGTTATATCATTATCCTGGTTTTTATACTTGTAGCATTGGTATTCCTTATCCGGTTATTCAATTTACAGGTAATGGATTCCACGTATAAACAATACGCTACCAACAACGTATTGCGCGAAGTGGTGCAATATCCCGCGCGCGGGCTTATTTACGACCGCAATGGCGAGTTGCTGGTGTATAACAAAACCGCTTACGATTTATTGGTTACTCCGCGCGAGGTAAAACCGTTTGATACCACGTTGTTTTGCCGTTTGCTGGATATTACCCGTGAAGATTTGGAGGCCGGGATTCAAAAAGCCCGGAAGTACTCGTCGTACAAACCTTCTATTCTGGTGAAACAAATATCACCAGAGAACTATGCCATACTTCAGGAGCAACTGTATAAGTTTGAGGGGTTTCATTCGCAAACCAGAACCCTGCGCGAGTATTCTGCACCGGCTGCAGCGCATGCACTTGGTTACGTTAGCGAGGTGGCACAGAGCGATATTAACAAAGATTCGTACTACAGGTCAGGTGATTATATCGGAGCGAGCGGAATTGAAAAAACGTACGAAGCACAGCTCCGCGGAACGAAGGGAGTGAAGAAAAATCTGGTGGATGTCCACAACCGGATTCAGGGCAGTTACCTGGAAGGAAGCGAAGATGTTCCGGCGCAAATAGGAAAAAACTTAACAACTACGCTCGATCTCGACCTTCAGTTGTATGCCGAAAAATTATTCAAAAATAAGAAGGGGGCAGTGGTTGCGATTGAGCCGTCAACCGGCGAGGTTTTGGCCATGGTAAGTGCCCCGGTTTACGATCCGGGCTTGCTGGTGGGAAGGGTGCGTGGTGCCAATTACAAAGAGCTTGAGTCCGACTCTTTGATGCCATTGTTTAACCGGGCGCTTCAGGCAAAATATCCGCCGGGCTCTACTTTTAAAACCATTAATGCTTTGATTGGCTTGCAGGAACGCGCCATCACGCCAGAAACCCGTTTTTCCTGCGCCGGTAGAGGCTCCACTCCGATTCGTTGTACGCACGATCACATCAGTCCGGCCAATGTAGTGGAGGGAATTCGCGAGTCGTGTAACCCTTTTATGTGGAACACTTTCCGAAGCATTATTGGACGGTATCGAACAACTAAAGAAGGGTTCTCTGTGTGGCGAAAATACGTTCAGAATTTTGGGCTTGGAACCATATTAAGTGAAGATTTTGCCAATACACTGAAAGGTGATTTGCCAACGGTTGAGCTGTACGACAGAATGCACAATGGCCGTTGGAATGCACTTACGGTGCGTTCGCTGTCAATCGGGCAGGGCGAGCTGGGAGCTACTCCGCTGCAAATGGCCAATGTGGCCGCCATTGTTGCCAACCATGGTTTTTACTACGAGCCGCATATCGTAAAGGAAATAGAAGGCGACACAATCCGGAGTTCGTACGGAAAAAAGCACGAGGTGGGTATCGACGAAAAATATTTTGCCCCGATTATTGAAGGGATGCGGCAATCCATTAAGAATTATTATTACATACCGGGCTTGGAATATTGTGGCAAAACCGGAACGATACAAATTGGACGGGGACTGGAACATGGAGCTTTTGAGGCTTTTGCTCCCCGGGAAGAACCCAAAATTGCGGTTTTTACCTATGTTGAAAACAGTAAGTGGGGGTCGCAGTATGCAGCGCCCATTGCAAGTCTTATGATCGAGAAATACCTGAATGATACCATAGCCAGTAACCGGCTTCATATTGAAGAACGAATGTTGAATTCCAATCTTTTGGACCCTAACAAAATTGTAATTACAGATGGTGCAGCGGAGTAAAATATGGGCAAATATCGACTGGGTGACGGTACTCTTGTACCTGGTGCTGGTTTTTATGGGCTGGTTCAATATTTACGCGGCAGTGTACGATTCAGATCATCAAAGCATATTTGATATTTCGCAGCGATACGGGAAACAGCTTTTGTGGATTGGCGCGGCTATTACCATTGCTGTAATCATCATGTCAATAGAGACTAACTTTTATGTTTTCTTCTCTTATGTGATTTACGGTGCAATGATTTTTCTGCTGCTGCTTGTGCTATTGGTGGGTGATAAGGTAAACGGGGCGCGGTCGTGGTTCGAAATAGGCGGTTTTAAGATACAACCCTCCGAATTTGCCAAGTTTGCAACGGCTCTGGCTTTGGCGCGGTACATGAGTGCCTTCGACTTTAAGCTTCAGAATCTTAAGTCGCTGACGGTTATGGCCTTGATTATTTTTACCCCGGCCGCTTTTATCCTTCTTCAGAACGATACGGGTTCGGCGCTGGTGTATTTTTCATTTGTGCTGGTCTTGTTTCGCGAAGGGCTTTCGGGGCTGGTATTGTTTCTCGGAACCTTGATTGCCTCTTTGTTTATTCTGGCATTGATCCTGTCCAACTTCACGTTGATATTGGTTTTGTTGGGTACCGGAATTTTGATGTACCTGATCCTTAATCCCAAGCTTAACCAGTTTTTTCGGGTTCTTATGTTCTTTGCCGGAGGTGTTTTGCTCGCTTTCCTGCTGAATGCTGTTTTGGGAAGGAAATACGAGAGTGCCGATGTTGTTATTTTCGGAACTGTTTTGGGAGCACTGGGAACTTTGGTGTATTCGATTCAGAAGAAGTTTAAAAGCTATGTAGTAATATCTCTCTTTTTTATTGGTTCTGTGGCGTTTACCAACTCGGTTGGCTATGCTTTTGATAACCTTCTGGAGCCGCACCATCAGGTCAGGATCAAAGAACTTTTGGGCATCGAATCCAATCCGTACGGAGCCGGTTATCACGTAAACCAAAGTAAAATTGCCATCGGTTCGGGTGGAATGTGGGGGAAAGGTTATTTGAACGGTACACAAACCAAGTTCAATTTTGTACCCGAGCAAAGCACCGACTTCATTTTCTGCACGGTTGGCGAAGAATGGGGCTTTGCAGGAACTTTTATCGTTGTAGCCCTGTTTGTATTTTTTCTAAGCCGGCTGGTTTGGCTGGCCGAACGGCAACGATCCGTTTTCTCGCGGATCTATGGTTATTCTGTGGCGGTAATCCTGTTTTTTCATTTTATGGTGAATATTGGAATGACCGTTGGCATCATGCCGGTGATCGGGATTCCCTTACCGTTTTTTAGCTATGGAGGTTCCTCTCTGTGGTCTTTTACCATTCTGCTTTTCATTTTTATCCGGCTGGATGCAAGTCGTTTAGAAAACTTCCGCGACAGTCGAAATGCCTGATTCATTGTGAGTTCTTGGTCGTCTGCCTGTTTTTTGCTATATTCGCTGGGCTTTTTAAAAATCGGAAGATTTTTAATCTTATTAGGGTAATATAGACAAACAGATATTATAGAGTAGTTCTTCTTTGATCCTGAGGGAAATGCAGAACCACTTTTTTTCAAACTTTTTTGTGGATACTTTTTGAGTGTTCCGGACTAGAACGCTTGCAGGTGTAGTATCCCATTAAACTAAAATTTAATGCGATGATATACAAACCTTATTCTCTTCATAATTTCAGGCAAATACCACAAATGTCGTTTCTGACAGATGAACAAAAGCTGGAAATTGAGGTGGTGGGAACAGTGCTCCCGTTTAAAACAGATAACTATGTGGTGGATGAACTGATCGACTGGTCGAATTTTGAGAAAGACCCGTTTTTTCATCTTACTTTTCCGCAGCGGGAAATGCTTCATGAAAAAGATTTTAGCCGGATTGCATCTCTGCTTAAAACAAATGCTTCAAAGGAGCTTGTCAAAGAAGAAGTAAACAGGATTCGGCTGAAATTGAATCCCAATCCGGCCGGACAGGAAAACAATGTTCCCGTTTTTAAAGGAAAACGTTTAAACGGAATTCAGCATAAATACCGGGAGACCATGCTTTTCTTTCCAACCCAGGGACAGACCTGTCATGCCTATTGCACGTTTTGTTTCCGGTGGCCACAGTTTGCCTTAAACGAGTTCAAGTTTGCGATGAAAGAGGCCGATCAAATGGTAGAATACCTAAAAGTGAATCCTCATATAAGTGATGTTTTATTTACCGGGGGCGATCCGGCAGTAATGAAAACACGGTTTTTTGAAAGTTATTTCAACGCTTTGCTGGAAGCCGATATTCCGCATCTAAAGAACATTCGGATTGGTACAAAATCGCTGGCTTACTGGCCCTACCGTTACACTACTGATCCCGATGCAGATGATCTGTTGCGTTTGTTTGAAAAGGTGAAAAAGCGTGGAATAAATGTGGCTCTGATGGCACATCTTAATCACCCGGGTGAGTTGAAAACAAAGGCCGTTCAGGAGGCCGTTCAGCGCTTGCTGAATGCCGGTGTGCAGATACGTTCGCAATCGCCGGTAATGCGTAATATCAACGACCGGGCCGACATTTGGGCTGAAAACTGGAAAGAACAGGTGCGGCAGGGAATTGTACCCTACTACATGTTTGTGGCACGCGATACAGGTGCACAGGATTATTTTGCCGTTTCGTTAAACCGGGCCTGGCAAATATTCAGAGGAGCCTATAACCAGGTAAGCGGAATTTGCCGGACGGTGAAAGGGCCAAGCATGTCGTGCAGCCCGGGTAAAGTGCAGATTGTGGGTGTTTCAGAAATTAAAGGACAGAAAGTGTTTGTGCTGAACTTCCTCCAGGGGCGCGATCCGTCGTGGGTTGGAAAGCCGTTCTTTGCGAAGTTTGATCCCAGGGCAGTTTGGTTTGATGATCTGGAGCCTGCATTGGGCGAATCGGGATTCTTTTTTGAAGAGGCTTATCTCGAAATGCTGGCTTAAGGATTTTGTTGCTCCGAAGCCAGGGGGAGTTCCAAAGTTACATCGAATTCTGTTGTTACATAGTGGATCAATTCCCGCATAAAAGCTTTGAAGTTGAGGTCAAGTGTTTCGTAGTTGGCTCGTAAAATGCTTTCGGCAACGGGAGCTTTCGATGGTAGCGATGAATACTTGCCCATGATGTGCATCGACTGTATAATTCCATCAATGGTGGCGTACGATTCCAGTCTCCGGTTTTGAATAAGGAAGGGCAAAAAGCCTCGCACCCGCAGCGGGAGATGCTTGAAGTTCGACAACAGGACAGAATGCGATCGTTTGGCAAACCAGCGCAGGGATGTGTCGGAATAGCTGGTCCAGTTGACGGCCAGAAAATGGTCGTAAATAAAATCGACTACAATTCCGGCGTAATGCCCAAAATCTTCACGAAACAAAATTTTTGCTTTTTTGTGCAAAGGGTGAATATCGGTAAAATGATCGATGCGGCGATGCAAAAGAATCCCGGCAGCAATTTCTCCCGGATAGCTTTGGTATTGCCTGCCTTTTACGTAATCGCCAATAAAGTTGCCAACCAGCATTTTTTCTGATTCGCCCGATAAGTACAGATGTGCCAGATAATTCATATGCAATAACTCTCAAACGAAAACACTCCTGAAAAGTTTTGGATGATCGCCTTTACCTTGGGTGAATAAAGAAAGAAAAATAGTTTTTCGAGTCCGTTAAAAATCCTTTAAAATTATGTTGTGTCCGAACTTTGATGCCGATTTATTAATCGTTATTTTAGCGGCCGAATTACAAAAGCTATGGCAAAACGGATTGTGGCATTTGGAGAGATCGTTTGGGATTTGCTACCTCACGATCGGGTTTTGGGAGGAACTCCTCTGAACCTTGTTTTCCGTTGCAATTCGTTTGGGGAAGAGGGGCATCTGCTTTCAAGGGTAGGCGACGACGAACTGGGAGAGGCCGCATTGGATAAGCTTGTTGAGCTTAAAATATCGGATAAAAATGTGCAGGTTGATTCTGAATTTCCGACCGGAGTTGTTCGCGTAACCTTCGATAAAAACGGGGAAAGCCGTTACGAAGTGAAAGAAGACGTAGCTTTTGACCACATTGAATTCACTGCCGAAGCATTGATACTGGCCCGTCAGGCCGATTGTCTGTTTTTCGGACTTCTGCCGCAGCGATACGGCCTTTCCAAAAATACCATTCGTGAACTGATCAAGGAAGCACCCGATTCGCTTCGTTTTTTCGACCTGAAATTGTTTGAACACTTCTTCAACGTGGAAGTGGTGGAGCGTTTGCTTAACTGTGCGCACATTGTCCGAATCAAAGAAAAGGAGATGGAGTTTCTGGCGGACAAGTTGAAAATGAACTGTACCGGTCTGGATGATTTTGCTGAACAGCTGTCAGTAAAATACAAGATCGATCTGGTAATCATTACCCGTGGCGACAGTGGTATTTCTGCTTTTCATACTAAGAAGGGGCGGTTTTATGATCCGGGTTATTTGGTTGAAATGGAAGATAATATCGGTTCAGGAATGGCTTTTTCTGCCGGTTTTCTGCATTACTACCTCAACGGAAAGTCAATGGAGGAATCGATTCATTTTGGAAATGCAGCCGGAGCGCTGAATACCACCAAACGCGGAGCTACCGAATTTTTTGATAAAAACGAGGTGCTGGAGTTCATGAAAACCATTTCTCAGCAAGGCTGATTATTTACAAAGTTTTTCTTAACAAAACAATACTTTTAAACATCTGCTTAAAAGTAACTTAAATGCCTGTTTAGGTGTTTAATATTTAAAATGAACAATTCAACGGAGCCTGGTTGCCGTAGATAAGAATCATACTGTTCAGTGAATGTTTTGCCTGGAGACAGAACTTTATTGGTACTTAACAAATGATGAAATCGAAAAGAATCAGGTGCCGGGGATTGTTGCCGAGATGTAAAAGGTTAAAAGTGAGTAAACAATAAAAGCTGGTAGTGATGAAAATGAAAACACATGAAATTACAGCCATGTTGCTGGAGAACCTGTGGAACAGATATATTTCCAGGGTTTCTTATGCGAAAAAGTATGTGGGACTGGTGCTGGAAAAAGGAGGGAGAGTTGTAAACGACCATATTGCATTAAGAACTTTTAATACACATACGGGCGAACAACCCGGAGGAATCAGGGCCATTAAACACATCCTGAATTATTTAGGTTATGTACCGATTGGAAAATACGAATTCAAAAAGAAAAAACTAACTGCCATTCACTTTGAGCATCCAAACGAAACATTTCCCAGGATTTTTGTGAGCCAGCTGGAAGTGGGGCAACTACCAACGTGGGCGCAGCAAATCATTAACGGAACAGTAGTGGATACGCCTTATCTCATTTCTGATCGAAGCCTTGAGTTATTGGCTGTACTGAAAGAAGAAGGGGAGATACCCAAGGTGGCGGCCGAGGCTTTGGTACTCGATCTGGCGCAATATTTCAGGCGCCCCTGGAACGCACCGGTCAAAGAAGATGTGTTAAAGATCAACGACGTTTCGCAATATGCAGCGTGGACGCTTCTGCATGGGAACTCGGTGAATCATTTTACGGCTTTTATAAATCAACAGGAAGTAAAAGAATGGCCCGATCTGGAAGCAACCTGCACGGCTTTGGAGGCCGCCGGAATTCCGATGAAAGACAGCATTGAAGGTGAAAAAGGAAGCAAACTGAGGCAATCGGCAACGCAGGCAGTGAAGGAAGATGTGGAAGTGATGGGCGACGATGGCCCCGAGAAAATTACCTGGACCTACGCTTATTATGAACTGGCCGAGCGAAATTATGTGGAGGAGGATGGAGTGCGAAAACTCTTCTCCGGATTCCTGGGAGAACAGGCTTCTCATTTGTTTGACATGACCAGGACCCGGGATAACTGATTTTATACTACTATTTCTTAATAAACCGAAGGAACAAAGGTCATTTCAGAGATGGGGGGCCGAACGTAGCCTTTGCTGTCTTTTCGTGGCGGTAGTTCAATCGGTTTGTATTCAAGTTCTTTGTACGGAACCATTGACAGTAAATGATGAATGCAGTTCAGCCGGGCGCGTTTTTTATCATCGGCATCTACCACATACCAGGGACTGATTTTGGTATCGGTGTAAGCAAACATATCGTCTTTTGCTTTTGAGTATTCCACAAAAAGCTGCATCGATTTTATGTCCATCGGGCTGATCTTCCACCGCTTGGTGGGGTCTTCAATGCGAGACCGGAAACGTTTTTCCTGTTCGTCTTCGCTAACCGAGAACCAGTATTTTATAAGGATGATTCCCGAGCGGATCAGCATTCGTTCGAAATTGGGGCACGAGCGCAGAAATTCCCAGTATTCGTCAGTGGTGCAAAAGCCCATTACTTTCTCCACCCCGGCGCGGTTGTACCAGCTTCGGTCAAAAAGAACCATCTCTCCCGCTGCCGGCAAATGGGGAACGTATCGTTGGAAGTACCATTGTTTTTTTTCGCGCTCGGTTGGAGTTCCCAGCGCTACTACCCTGCAAATCCTGGGGTTCAGGTACTGTGTAATTCGCGCAATGGTTCCACCTTTTCCGGCAGCATCGCGGCCCTCAAAAATAACCACTACTTTGAGGCCTTTGGCTTTGATCCATTCCTGTAGTTTTACCAGTTCAATTTGCAGCTTGTTTAGTTCTTTTTCGTAGAACCGGCTGTTGATTTTTTTCCTTTTAGGTTGCTCGTTTGATTCCATTTTGTAGCGTTTGTAAACATTTAAAGGTAAGAAAAATCGATTAATTCTGAATTGGCAGACTTCAGGGGGCGATAATGTAAGCACCAAATTTACTGTCGATGCAGGCATCGGTAAGCGCCAAAAAGCCGAAAGCAATTTTGTCGTTTTTTAAAACAAGCGGATGTTTTCTCTCCATTTCAGATTGAAACTCCAGGAAGCTTTTTCCGCCGCCATACCAGGTTTGGTACAGTGCCTTTTGTCCGGGAAACAGAAGCTTTTCCAAATGAAGCGAAAGCAAACCCATGTTTTGCCGTAAGTTAATTTCGAGGCAGGGATTAACGGCTAGTTGATTGCCGGAAGTTTTAAAAATCAGGGCATCCACCCCGAAATTTCCTTCGTATGCCAAAGCCAGTTCGCTGTTCACCAATATGCGGATGAGCGGAGAAATGATTTTGTCGGGAAGGCTTTCCGCAAATAGTTTTAGTTCCGGATTCATATCATCGGGAAGGCCGTTCAGCCGATTGCCGGTATATTGTCCTTTGCTGTCGGTCATAAAATTGCTGATCCCCAGAAAGGTGATTTTGCGGTTTCTTAGCTCAAACTGAAAGGCGATATCCAGCTGCTTGTCTAGAAATGGCTCAACAATTACGTAGCCCTGGTCTTTGATGATTCCCAGGATTTTCTCCCAAACTTTTGGGTGAACCGGTGTTTTGGTAATGGGTTGAAGCCCTCGTCCAGAGCTACTCCACGGAGCTTTTATCATCAGCTTTCCCCAGCGGCTGATCAGCGACTCAATCTGTTGCTGCTCGTAGCAAACTTGTCCTGTAAGTTCTTTCGGAACAAAAATCGTGTCCGGAAATTCCCGGATTATTTGTTGTAGAATGCCGAGCGCAAATTTCTTGGAATACAAATTCCGTATTTCCTCCGACCAGTTAAAAACGGGCGATTTTTGAAATGCCTCCGAACATCTTGTTTTTAAAGGAGCCAACAATTTATGTGTTGCCGGACTCCAGCCCCAGGGCTTTAGTGAATTTATGTTGTTGAAAGGATTGGTTTCGTCATTTAAAGCTTTTTGAAACTTCATAAAAGCGGGGATGTCTATTCCCAAAATCTCAATCGATTTCAGGAATTTCTCAGAAGGAAGCTGCTCCACTAACACAATATCGCTGGATGTTGCCAAAAACAGAGGAAGAATGCTTAAATCGGCCTCCATTTTTTTTAACAGCTTATTGGGTTGCCAGTTGGGACTTCCGTTGCCAATTGCCAGGTCGCAAGTGGGGTTGAGAAGGTAGATGTCGGGAAAATA
>JBKDZK010000287.1:0-4457 GCA_047971205.1 Draconibacterium sp. | reverse complement strand
GGCTGACAGAGGGGTGAAATAAAGAAAATTCGATTTTCAGCGATTTAGCTGAAATGAAGTTGGCGTAATACTCCTTGGCTCTGCCACGGGGATAGTCAACTTCAAGAATTTTCTTTATTGCTGTTGTTTTTTGCAGGTATTGTACCTGTATAAATAAATAATTTTTTAAAATGGGTAGCGTAATATCCTGCATTTATATTTTATACCACCATTGCCAACCCGCCTTCTGCAGATGGGGGTTCAAAAATTGCCCCTGCCGCTTTCATCCGGGCTTAAGGGCAATTCAAAATAAAACCTGGAGCCTTTTGATGGTTCTGATTCTACCCATATTTTTCCACCAAGCAAATCAGCAATTTCTTTACATATCGAAAGCCCGAGCCCGATTCCTTCATAACGCCGGGTGTTGCTGCCGTCTACCTGCCTGAAGCGTTCGAAAATCACATTGTGCATGTCCTGGGCAATACCAATACCGTCATCTTTAACACAAAAGGTAATGGTTTTTCTGTTTATCCGGCATCCGACAGTAATTTCACCGCTATCGGAGTATTTTACCGAATTACTGATCAATTTGGTCAACAGTTGGGTTAGCTGGGCTTTATCGGACCGGATAGCAGACCATTGTTCGGCCCTTAATTCAGTAAATGAGTAGGTGATGTCCTGTTTCCTGTACTTGCTCAATTCATTTTGAATAAAAAACTCCAGGCTTTTTTCAATTTCTCTTATGGTAAAGTTGTCAATCCGAAGTTTGACCTGTTTGGACTGTAGCATGGAAAGTTCAAAAATAGACTCAATAATTGACAACAAATAATTACCACTATTGTGAATGAATCTGGCCATATCGGTCATTTCATTGGGGGCCGGTTATTCACTCTTTATCTTGCTAAAACCAATAATATCATTAAGCGGGGTGCGTAACTCATGCGACATGGTTGCCAGAAAAACTGATTTTAGCTGGTCGGCAGCCTGGGCTTTTTCTTTAGCCCTGATTAGTTCTTGCTCTGCCTTTTTCTGCCGGGTAATGTTGATTCCTATTCCGCGTATACCAATGATGCTTGTATATTTTATAATGGGGCTTATAGAAGCCCGCATCCAAATGGTTTGTCCATTTAACGTTATTATCCTAAATTCAATTGGCATGTTGGTTTTTTGTTGAAGGAAGTCTTCAAGACGTTTGCGAACGGCTCCTTTGTCCCTGTCTGCCACTTCTTCAAGATAATACTTTCCCACGTAATGAGCAGGAGGGAACCCGGTGATCGCCTGTATCCGGGGGCTCATATAACTAACGTTCAAATCTTCATCCAATTCGTAAATAACCTCGTCTATATTCTCTACCAGTTTTTGGTATTTCCTGTGGCTTTGTTGTAGCTCATTAAGGGCATCGATACGGACCGTAATATCGAGAAGGGAGATAACGGATGTTTTTGTCCCGGGAATCATATCAATATTCGAAAGGATGTGGTGTTTGGCTTTTTTCCGGTCAATAAAAGTAAACTCGCACTGTTTGCGGGGATTTTGCGGAGCCTGGCGCCAGTTGTTGTGGCATTCCTGAAGCCTTGTCAAATCTTCCGGCGCTATAAAGCCGGTCCATCTCATTTTGTTTTCCAGCACTTCTTTAGTGTAGCCGCTCAGATGCTCAAATTCCTCATTAACAAGGGTAAATACCCCGTTTTCGTTAATTAGGCACGTTGCCGTTCCGGTGTTGTTGAAAATAGCCTTATAAAGCACCTCGCTTTTTTTGAGCTCAATTTTGTTGCGTTTGATTTTGGTTATGTCACGGGCAATGCCTAACACGCCGACAAGCTTGCTCTGACAATCGTACATTGGTGTTTTTATGGTCTGGAGTATGACTTCATGGCTATTATTGCCAGGGGTTATCCACTCCAAATTGGTGCAGGGGTGGTTTGCCTGTATCGCCAGCTTATCATTTGTCCGAAAAGAATCGGCTAATTCTTTGCTGACAAAATCATAATCTGTTTTGCCAATAATCTCAGCCTCTTTGGCTCCAAAAAACTGTTCAAGCTGTTTATTACAATTCAGATAGGTTCCGGCAGGGTCTTTAAGCCAAACCAGGTCGGGGATGGTTTCGAGCACAGTACAAAGATGATTATGTTCGTTTTTGAGATTAAGTTCGGCCTGGCGGCGCTCGGTGATGTCAATAATACTGGCAATAAGGATGCGCTCTCCTTCGATTACCATGGGGTATCCGGAAACTAAAACATTCCGGCGGTGCCCTGATTTTGTATAGATGGGGTATTCCCTGTTCTTTACTTTACCCTCCTGCTGAATTGTGGCAATGTAATCAGCCCGGTCTGAAAGGTTTCCCCAAATTCCAAGTTCTACAGCTGTTTTTCCTTCATATTCAGTCCTGGCCCATCCGGTAATCGCTGTAAAACTGTTATTTGCTTCGATAATTTTACCATCTTTCTCCCTGGTAAACATAAACGCAACAGGACTTAAAAAAAATGCTTTCTTAAATTTTTCTTCGCTTTGGAGAAGCTCCTGTTCCGGCCGTTTTGTCCCTTGTTCTTCCTGCAGCCGTTGGATGTGTTCCCCTTGCTGCGCATTTTTGGAAATCTCTTCTTTTAGTTTTTGTTTAAGTTGGTTAATTTCCTCCTGCAACATGTTTAAGTCACATTGTGGTTGAGCTTTAATCAGCATAGTCCTCAAATATTATAAATTACTAAAGTATAAGGTGCAGAGCAGGTTTCGAAGAGCCTGTCTGTCTGGTCAGGCAGGCTCTCATGCCAGGCAAAGACTAAACGGCGATGTCAGAATCCGCAATTGACGAATCACCAAACCTACCCTGAAATATGTATTTAAGTTTCCTTCATTATCACTGATAGGAGTGCCAAATATTGTTCCCTCATCATACTCGTAAGTTGAGTTTTCAATTACGGTAAGTTGCTCAATTGTTGGAATAGCGCTTGACGCAGGATGTGTATAACATGTGTCACAATATTTCGAAGATGAAATCCACAATCTATTAGTATATAATTTAATGGATGTAATAGTTTTATCAGACAAATAATCAAGATAAGACTCTGGTTTTGTTTGTGTGTTAGTTGTTTCGCAAGACAGAAGCCCTGAGAGAACTACAAAAAGCAGGAATAAGGTTCGATTTTTCATGGTAGTTATTTTTATAACAGACTCAGCTTATAGCTCTATGGTTGCGTTGTTGGTTTAATATGCTAACGCTCCGGCATTTCTCCATTGCTTTGGCAGGCTGCTAAATTAATGATAATAATTGATATTGCTATTTTTCTTTTGGGAGCGTTTTTAACATTTCTATTGCTGCTTTTTCTGGTGTAATAAACATTCGTTAACCAGGTTTTATAATACCTGAAACTTTTGTATCTTTACTCCATTTAAAATTCGCTCTTGTATTTTGTGCAAAAAGAAGAAAAAAGCAGAAGTTCGCTCGTTTCCGAACCGTTACCTGTCAGGAAAAATATTATTGCAATTTGCTTGTTTTCAGCCGGAAAGAATAATTTTTGTATCTTGCCAGGTGTGGAGTACCCGTTTTTAAACAAACCCGTTACATCTGTTTTACCCAGGTAACTATCAGGTTAAACCATATAAAACAAGTTAATTATGACAGTAAAATTTAAGGTGCAGGAAAAAGCAAACCCTCAAAACAGGGATGAAAAAAAGTACTATGTACAACCCGTACGTGTAGGAACCATTAAGCGTACCCAATTGGAAAAAGAAATTGTTGACCTCACATCGCTAAGTAAAGCCGATGTACGTGGTGTTTTAATAACCCTTTCTGAGCTAATTGGGAAGTATATTGCCCTTGGCTATAACGTGTCAATTGATGATGTGGGCACATTAAGCCTGCGCGTAAGCAGCCAGGGAAGCGACACACCCGAGGAGGTAACGGCAGCCAATGTAAAGAAAACGAGTGTTGGATTTAGGGTCTCAACTACCTTGCGCGAGGGCATTGAAAAGATAAAGTTCGGGAAAGAATAAACCTTTGCTCTTAAAAGGTTAAACCCTACAATGCAAAAGGTTTAAGCTTTCATTGCCAAAGGCAGTACCCTTTGGACCAAAAGGTTTAACCTTTCAGCCGGCCTCTATGAACTACCCCGCTGCAAGCAGACGGGGTATCAAGGGCATGATATTTCTTAAATACAGAGAAAAACCTTACTGTTTTTGCGCCCACCGATGCTGCTTTTTCGACTTTGCTCAGCGAGCTGGGCTTAAGCAGCCTTGACGATATCGACAATGCAACCCTTACTTCTATTTTAACTTACCATGTGGTCAGCGGAATAGCTTATGCCAATACGCTCTCAACGGGCGCTCTGTCAAGCTTAAACAACAACTTCCCCGATCAAAAGCCACTCTCCTTAATGGAAAGCACTGGAAACAATGTGATGATTAACAACGCAAAAGTTACAGCTGCCGATGTAATGATCAACGACAGAAAAGTAGTTACGGCCGATATTTCAGGGAAAAAC